>CAZHWV010000148.1:0-10885 GCA_964536185.1 uncultured Anaerolinea sp.
AACCTTGTCTATCAGGGCTACCAACTCTTCAAAGCGAGCGTTGGTGGTTGCTACTTCCATTTGATCGATTATTTCCTGGGGTATGACGGTCATGGATTCGGGGGTCATGGCCGTGGTATCAGACTCTACTTTATCCCTGGCAGTGGAGTCCATCAGAATTAAATCTGGTTTCCAGGTAATGGCAGTTTCCAGGGCGATTTTTCCATTCTCTGCGCTTTGGGTCAATATTCCCAGGGGTTCCAACAATTCCCGTAATACCACGCGATTTTCCTCGAGGTCATCTGCGATGAGCACTCGGATTTCTTTTGTGCCTGGTTTGATGCCGATCACTTGCCGCCTGGGTAAATCAGACTCCAATTCTACTTTTTCACTTTGTTGAACAGCCAATTTTACATGGAAGCAACTTCCAATTCCGGGGGTGCTTGTGATCGTGATATCCCCGCCCAACAGTTTGGCGTGGCTTTGACTGATCGCCAGGCCCAACCCGGTAAATCCTGTGCCATTGGACGTTTTTACCCCTTCTTGTGTTTGTTCGTATGCATTGAATAGTCTGGATAGATGTTCAGGCGCGATGCCCACCCCGGTATCCTGTACATCGATTAGCAGAAGCATTTCCTGTGCGCCACTGCTTTTGAGATCTTTATCTTTTCGGAAGCATAAAGTCACACTGCCAGTTTTGGTGAACTCTACGGCGTTATCAAGCAGATTATCGAGAATAGCCTTTATTTTTTCTTCATCTGAAATGATAAATTCAGGCAGGTCCTGGTCTAATTCCACCTTTAACAACAGGTCTTTAGCTTTTGCCCGTGTTTGATACTTGTTATTAGTGTCAATAATGAGACTGTGCAGGTTTAATGATCCTAGATTGGATCTTACCTGGCCCGTATTAATGTTTGACATTGTCAGGGTATCATTAATCAAGGACAACAAACGGTCGCCGGAATTTTTGATAATCTCCAAAAATTTATGATTTTCGGCATCCATCTTCTGGTCCAGTAACAATAGCTGAGTAAAACCAAGGATGGCATTCATTGGGGTTTTCAGCTCATGGCTCATAGCCCCAATAAACTGTTCCCTGATTTGCAGAGCGTTTTGCAGCGCCAGGTTGGCGGCATGTAATTCAACTGTCCGTTCTTGCACGCGGTGCTCCAGGGTGGAATTTGTTTTTGCCAAAACTCGTTTGGTATTAATTAATTCATTATTTAAAGACTGGATTTTCTCGAACTGTAAACGGACCGGCTCCGTATTGAGCCCATCCTTATCCTGGACAAGTCCTTTGACCATAGGTAATAACTGGTTAATCACATCTTTAATTTTTTGCTGAAGTTGACCTTGCGCCAATATTTCTTCTTCGACGCCGAAAATCAAGATATCGTCATTCGTCGGCAGCGAATAAAGGATGACCCTGGCAGGAAAATCTTTTAAACTCAGAGGCATCTCGTACAGGGAAAAATCCCTCCTGGCGCGAGCTTGAATCAACTGCGTCAGAAATCCGCTTCCCGAATCTGCAAACAAATCTAAAATTGTTCCTTGCAATTTTGGAACAATATAAGCTGGGTTGCTCCATTTAATTTCCTTAATGGTGCCCAAGAGGTCAATCGTAATCAAAAAACTAATCATCGGTTCATCCCAGGTTGACTATATTCCTGTCAGCCCATTCCACGAACTGCTGCGCATTTTCTGAGTAAAAATCCATATTCCATTTCACCCACAATTCATCTGTAGCTTGAAAAGCCAGGCCGCCGACAGAAATTTTAGTTGTGGGATAGCTCTCCCTGATGGCATTTTGCAAGTGCAAGCTGGCTTTTTGCGCTTCATCAACCGGTAAAACTGCGCTCAAAGCCTCATTTAAAATTCTATAATGCAAAACCATGTGATCTTTGATGCGCGTCCGGTCTAAATTCTTCATCAAATAGCACAATAATTGATAAATCCACACCGCATAGTCGATAAATATTCTTTCATCGTTGAATTTCATTGCGGTATCCAGATACCCTAAATTATACAAAATGTCATTAAACATCAACCGTTTTTGCCGGCCGTCATATTCTTGTTCAAGTATAGGGTCTAATTCAAACTGTCTGTCAAATACTTTTTTGGCAAGTTGATTTAATGGTTCATCGAAACTCATCAGGGACATAGCGCACCGTCTTTATCTATAACCGGGATTCCTCGTCGAGTAAGTTTTTCAATCTTCCTCAAATAGCTTCAAAAGCGCATCATATTGGAAATCATTGGTAAGCGCTTCCAGCCTGGTGGCTGTATGAGGAGCAAACTGTGCGACTTTTCCGATCAATTCAAGCAGAGAGTCAAAATGGGCATTCAATGTGGCCACGCGCATCTGATCTATCAGGTCTGCAGGAATTTGAGCCAGCGATTCGGATGTCAATACATCACTTTCTGTAGACCCAATAACCGGTAATTCTGGCGCGATCGCCTGCTGGTAAATAAATATAGGGCCAAGTTTTTCTTCGATGACTGCAAACAACTCCTGCTCTTTAAATGGCTTGCGAATAAAGCCCTCTATGCCGCTTTCATCCAATTTTTTTTGGTCAATATCCACAATTGAAGCGGTGATTGCCACTACCGGAACTTTTTTGCCCAAATCGGTAGACTTGATCTGCCGGCTGGCATCATAACCATCCATGTTCGACATGCGCAAGTCCATCAAGACCAGATGCGGTTTCCATGCGTCGAATTCAACGACAGCCTGTTTGCCGTCAATGGCTTCACGTGTTTGCAGGCCGGTTCTTTCCAGAAATTCTATTAATAACTGCCGGTTTTCCTGGTTGTCATCCACGATCAAGATACGGACAGAACCAGCTTCAGGTTTTAGTCCAATGATTTTACGCTGCGGTAGTTTACCTGTTACAATTTCAGCCTTTTCTGCTTCATCCAGAACAATTTCCAGGCAGAAACAACTGCCCTTCCCCACTTCGCTGGTTACTGTGATATCGCCGGCCATCAGACGGGCATAGTTCTGGCTGATCACCAAGCCCAGGCCAGTACCACCTTGCACCTGGGAGCCGCTCTGAGTCTGCTCAAATGCGCGAAACAGGCATCGCAACTCTTCTTGGGATATGCCCATACCCGTATCCTCTATTTCGATGACCAGGCGTATGGATTTGCTTTTTCCTTGTGAAGGAATCCTGGCTGCCTTGACCCGCAAATTGATAGACCCATGCTGGGTAAATTTGGTCGCATTGCCCAACAGATTGATCATGATTTCTTTTAGTTTATTGTCGTCAGCAACCACAAAGCGCGGGATGTCCGGCCCAATTTGAACATTGAACAGCAGGTTTTTCCCTTCGATTCTCAGGCGGAACATATTCTCTACATCCCGCACCAGGGCTGGCAAGTCGAAGGCAACCGGGCGCAAAATCACACGTCCGGCTTCGATCTTGGATATTTCTAGAATATCGTTGATCAGCATGAGTAAGTGTTCGCCGCTGCGATTGATAATTTCCATGTGTTGGCGGTGTTTTTCCGGTAAACTGGCATCACCCAGGAGTATTTGGGCAAAACCAAGAATGGCATTCATCGGGGTGCGAATTTCATGACTCATGTTGGCCAAAAAAGTGCTCTTGGCGCGGTTCGCGGTCTCGGCTGATTCCTTGGCTTGCTGCAATTCAAATTCCAGCAGTTTTTGCTCAGTGATATCCTGGCTGACACCAAACATATCCAGCGCCTTACCAGTGGCATCTTTCACAATGTTTCCGATGGCGTGAACCCATATCAAACGTCCATCGACTGGTCTGCGGTATGGATAAATCACATCAAAGCCCGGCACGCGCCCCGAAATGGCATCGTTGACTGCCTCGCTGGCCTTGCGCCCGGCTTCTTCATTTCCCAAAAGGGAGTTTTTGAGCCAATCATCCGTTAAGTCGTATCGATAATCATCATGGAATGGGTCACCGTGGATGGCAATGGTGCGGTCTGATGAAATGTAGAAACCGGATCCATCGAGAGGAACATGCCAGTATCCCGCGTGAGTAAGTTCAAGCGCTGTATCCGAGAGAAAATTGATACGCCTGATGCGCTCCTCGGTTGCCTTTCGCTCGCTAATATCTCGAAGCACACTTTGCACCAAGATAATCTTCCCTTCAGCATTACGAATGGGGGAAAGATTGATCTCTGTCTCGATCCGTTTTCCGCTTTTAGAAATAAAAGTCCTCTCGTAAAGCGACACATGTTCACCTCTTACAACAGCCGCAAAGCGAGAAACGGCATCCTGCTGTTGTTCTTCCGCGGCAATGGAATTCTTTTCTATTTTGACTTTTTCTATGTACTCTTGAAAGGTATACCCAAGCATGTCCAGCGCACGCTGGTTAGCCTGAATATCAACCCATTCAGGAGTCATTAAGAATATGCCATCATTTGAATTCTCAAATAAGGCCCGGTATGTGGCCTCACTTTGGCGGACCTCGGCAGTGCGTTCATCTACGCGTTTTTCGAGGTCGCGGTTCAGGGCTTCCAGTTCCAATTGAACGATTTTTATCTCGGTAATATCCAGCACAGTACCGGTCATGTTGACCAGCTGCCCATGAATATCATTTACAGGCAGCAAGTTTGCTTTGAAATAACGTTGCTGACCGTGCTCAGGATTGGAACGATACTCGATCGTGACGAGAGAATTGGTTTCAATCGCGCGCTGCTGTGCGCCCAATAGCGGCTGCCGGTCGTCCGGATGGATCAATTCCATATATTTTTCGAAGACAGGTACACCTTTGGTCGGGTCACAACGGAAAAGTTTGAACATTTCCCGCGACCAGGAACCCGTACCTGTGGTGATATCCAAATCCCAACTTCCCAGATGGGCAACGGCCTGAGCTGTTTCCAGGCCGGACTGGCTTTTCTGCAGCATTTCACTGGCCCGTTTGCGTTCCGTAATATCCATAAAAGCGCAAACCAGACCCACGGGCTGTCCATTATCGTCCCTTAGTAATCCGGCAGCCAGCTGCACATCAAATAATGAACCATCTTTTCGCCTGGCAACCAGTTCTCCCAGCCAACCTTGCTGGCTTAAAGTAGCTTTCATGACCTCCGCAGCCAAGTCTTCTGCCTGCCAGAATTCTGTCCCCTGGCGGTCCAGCACTTCCGATTCTTGCTCATAACCCCATGCTTGTAAAAACGCAGCATTAACATAAGTGAGCTTACCTGTAATATCGGATATTGCAATAGCGCTCAAAGAAACCCGGATGGCCTGGTCTTTGATGCGTAGCAAGGCCTCGGCCTGCTTGCGTGCAGTGACGTCTTTGCCTGTTGCCACATAATGAGTGATCAATCCCGATGCGTCAATGATGGGAGATATAGTTTTGAATTCGTAAAATAATTCGCCATTTTTTTTATGGTTTCTAAACTCAGCTTCAAAGACATTCCCGCTGAGCCTAGATTTCGCACTTTAACAATTGAATAGAGAGCTTGATACAAAACGGCGTTCTCCGGGTATGATATGTTTGCGACAAAACAAACCCAGGAAAACGCCATGCCTATTTTATCATTTTCTACCCATCGTGACTCTGCTTCCTGGTTGGTCTGGTTGCTGGTCGTGATCAGCATGCTTCTCATGCCTGGCTCCACACTACCTGTTGGCGGGTCAGCCAGTTTCCCAACCGATGTTTGGCAAAGTACTTTCGACCCTATTCCCTGGTTTGGGCGAAGATTGCGCTTGCAGTGGTACGCAGCCTGGTGGAAGATCCGGAGATGGGTCAATCAGTGGGAACGCTGGATGGTGTTGGTAATTCGGTTGCGGAGTTGCCACAATTTGGCTGAAGTCATCCAATATCTGACAAGCAAGCAGTTGGTACGCCATTTGAGTGCGCTGCCGATCCTGGTGGCACTTCTATCCCGGCTGAGAGTGCGCGAGATAATCAACCACTATTGTCCGACTCAAAGCCCGATAGACAATGGCACAGTTGCTTTGGTACTGGTGCTGAACAGGTTGATGGCCCCCAGACCGCTCTACAAAGTGGTGGACTGGTTGGCGACTACCCTGGTTGCGGAACTTTTGGGAGTTTCACGGTTCAAATTCAATGATGATCGGCTTGGGCGAACGTTGGATACCCTGGCGGAACATCTACCTGCCATCTGGGCTGATATCCAACAACAAACTTTGCTGCGCTACAAGATCGACCTGTCTGTGCTGTTCTACGACCTGACTGCTCTGATTATGACCGGGCACTATGCTGACAGCGGATTGGTGGATTATGGTTTTGCCCACAACACGCCTTCAGACGACCCCAAAGTCAAACTGGGGCTGATTGCCAGCCAGGATGGGGGTCTGCCCCTCCTGTTTCAACCTTGGTCAGGTCGGACCGCCGACAAAGCGACCGTGCAAACGAACATGCACAACTTGCGTCAGTTCCTGCAGCAAAATGGTTGGAAGCCATCCCAGGTTCTGGTCGTAGGAGATTGCGCCAACCTTAACAGCGAATTGGCTTGCGCATACCAGGATGCCAACCTGCGCTATCTGGCGGGTTTGGGAAAACTGGAAAAAGTTCACAAAGACCTGATTCTGGCACCTGGTGATCAAAGCTTCAAACAATTGCCGCTTACAAACCAGACAGATCCTGACGGTTATTGGGGAGTGCCTTGCGAGGTTCCTTTTACTTTCAAAGGCCGCACGATGGTGCATCGAGGCTTGGTAGTACTCTCTGGTCCAATGCAACAGGCCTTACGTCAAACACGCAAACAAAAATTGAGAGAACTCCAGATTGCGCTTCATCAGATCCGCTGCAAGATCGTGGTCGGACAGAAACGTTATCGCAGCGAAAAAGAAATCAACTGCCGCATTGCCACCCAGTTGAAACGTTCCCCGGTGGGCAACCTGCTCAAGGTTCAACTAACAACCACTCCCGATGGCAAATTCAACCTGGATTGGTATCTTGATGGCGATGCCCTGCAAACCGCAGGGCGTGGAGACGGACGTTACTTGCTGGTCACCAACGATTTAAGTCTATCCTACCCGCAAATGCTGGCACTCTATCGCAAAAAAGATGCTGTCGAAAAACGCTTCAAAGTCTGCAAACAAGATTTGAAAGTGCGGCCCTTGTTTGTTCACTCCGATGAGCGAATTCAAGCCATGCTGCTGGTGAATATGATCGCTTTGCTGGTTTACAGCCTGCTCGAGCGCCAGGCCGAACAGCATGGGCTCTGCCTGACAGCCCGCCAGATGATCGAACGCATCTCTACCTTGCAAATCCTGATCATCGAAGCCTGGGACGGTAGCCGAACATGGTCATGGATCGAAAAAACGGATGGCCAGATTCTGCTGCTCGCTACTATCCTGCAGGTACTTGACGAAAAACCGCGCGCATCTCTGTCCACCGATCTGATCATGTGCTACTTGCTTCCAGAAGGTGTACCCGTGCAAGCAGGCGGTCTCCCAAACCAGCCAGGTTAGCCTGCTTTGGCAGGAAGGGGGATTTGCGCCAGGTAGCCGCTAAGGCAACCAAGCGTGCCAGATGTCTCGCCTTCCCATATCCAAGCCGCGTAAGACGACCAGATCACAAGGACCAGGTATGCCCCATTTGTATCAAATGCTCTTTCTTTTCAGTTTGAAAGGTGCGAAATTCAGGCTGAGAATGGTATTCCACAATCGGTCGTAAAATTCTGTCGTTTCCAACCCAGACTTAAGGACACGAGGTGTTTGACCACGGGCTTCTTCCAGGCTGTACCCGGCCAATTGTTCAAAAGCCGGGTTGACATATTCGATCGTGCCACGTGTATCTGTGATCACGACAGTATCCGCAGTCTGGGTAACAACTTGCGAAAGCCGCCTGATCTCCTTGTCTGCACGGATGCGATCGGTGATATCCATGGCGGTCACACTTACAACGTCTTGATTGAGCCCGGCTGAGAACAACAGATGTTTGCGTTCGCCATTTGCAGGTTTAATATCCAGCTCTTGTTGGCGAATCTGGCTCTTCACCAACAAGAGCTGCCCCAATATTTTAAACTGGTCCGGATCGCTAAAAAAGTGAAGAATATTTTCCCGTATGAATTCTATTGGGGACTCGAAGCCAAAAATCATCGCCATGGCATCATTGCTGTACAAAATCTCACCAGTCATTTTCACCTGGGCGATGCCTGTCAAAGAGTTTTCTGCCAAAGCCCGGTATTCTGCTTCGGAACGAGCAACAAGTGCCTCGTTTTTTTGCCGGTTGTTTACATAAACCAGGAATGCGCCTGATAGCAAAAAACCAATCACCAGGCTGACCCATTCGGACCGTTTATCAAAATCTGAAAAATAAGCTGATCCAGGTCTGGCGATAACCAGCCACTTTCGCCCGCCAATATTCAAGGCATCGGTTCTGAAATTACCTGTTTGCAACGCCAAGGGGGTAAGTTCATCAGTAATGGGCAAGGATTGTTGCCCGGAGATGGAAGGATAAAAATATAAGAAAAATGGATTAAATGGATCTGTAATATCAAAAAAATAGAGTTCAAGATCATGACGGTTAATGCCTTCCAGTGGCCTGGATACCATATCACCGAGATGAAAAGCCTCATATACAATACCCAGAAAATTATTCCGCCGATCTTGAGGTGTGTTGGTCAGCGTTCCATTTTGATAAATAGGAATCATGATCAGAATGCTTTTACCACCTACGGCATCCTGCATAAACTGAACTGGGGCGGTGGCTGCATGCTCACCGCTGTCACGCGCCTGGATAATGGTTGCAAGACGAACCGGATCTGATCCAAGGTCGAAACCCTGCGCGGTTGCGTTTGTGATCTCAGGCTCTATCATCATGATCGGGTAATAAACTTCTCTGACCGGCGCAGGAATGGGATTACCCTGGGGATCTTTTTCGTAGATGAAAAAATCTTCATGATCGCTGCCGCGGATCGATTGTTCAAAAGCCGGACGTTGGGCTTGCATGACCCGCGGCGCCCAGGTATATGCCAGCGTGGAAGAAGTATTAACGCGAAGCTGGGATGTGAATGTGGTAAATTCTTTGCTTTCGACACTTTGAGATGCTGCATAAAGTGCGCGAATTGCCGTGAGTGTCATCATATCCTGGTCTATGGCGTTTTGAACAACATGGGTTATTTCTTTGAAATCCTGCTCAAAATTCTGGACTGCCTGCTGCTGTGTCACTGTCCGAACCGTAAGAAAAAACATCAAAGCCAGGCCAATGATGAAACAGGTCAGAGCCCATAACAGGGGTTCCTTCACCTGCTGTTTATGCCATTTCATTAACAATACGATCATTGTTGGCGAAAAAATCAGGATGCCGGTGTAATCACCCAGCCACCACGTTAAGGCCAGGGACATAAAATTAGCCCAGGGTGCATTGCCCGCCAAACAAATGGAAGTAACGCCGATACCTGGCGCTACCAGCACTGACACGGCGATAATCCACAATGAACGGAGAACCGCATGGATTGAATCGGGTGGGAATTTTCCTACAAAACGCCGGACAAGAAAGACAACCAAATATGACTGGAGAGTAGAACCTGCTGCGATAGCGATAGACACTGGCAGCGCGATAGGACCGCTCATAGTACCCAGGTTCGCCAGTAAAGAGCCGAGGAAGATACCAATCCCTGCTGGCCAGTTGAACATCAACATGGCCGCAAATGCAACACCGGATGGCGGCCATAATACAGTCACATTACCCGGTGGAATCGCCAGGAAAAAACCAATCCTGGCAGTGATGTAATACAAAACAGTCACCGCACTGATGACGATTAAATAACCACGCAGAAATGACAATCGCTTACTGATCATTTGACTACCTGTTATGAACAAAGATCAAATTCAGATTTTTTAGTTCCAGCCAATCGGCGCACTTCTTTATTTATCATCGCAGAAACTGCATTGCGAAAATTGTGATCGTCAGGAGTTAATCAATTGGAAAACCAACCATTTTCACACTGACTTGACCCCAATGGTTAAGCTAGCTCCGGGATACATAATTCCACAGAATAGAAAAGCAAAACAAGATTGTGAAATCGAAGCTGCCAAGCGCCAGACAATTATTCTCCGAAGTTTGACCAGACAGTATAAAATTTATCCTGCAATTCCGAAAATACTTTAATGAGAGCCGGATCAAAATGCGTTCCGCTGTCCCGCTGGATAATTTCAACGGTTTCTTGATGTGAAACAGGCGGCTTATACACTCTCCTTGAGCGTATGGCGTCGTAAACATCCACAATGGCCATGATCCGGGCGCTGAGCGGGATGGTTTCGCCGCTTAATCCATCCGGGTATCCCTGTCCATTCCATTTTTCATGGTGCGATCGCGCAATGGTGATACCCATCATTAGAAACTCATTGTTTGGAAATCGTTGTTGCACTGCTTCCAATGTCTGCGAACTGATTAATGCATGCGTCTTCATGATCTCGAATTCTTCCGCTGTCAGTTTTCCAGGTTTCAGAAGAATGTTATCGGCAATTCCTACCTTGCCAATATCGTGAAGCGGGCTGGCATGAAAAATTCGGTCACAGTACGTTACATCTACTTGTTCTTGATATATCTGGCGCAGATGAAGCGCATCGGCAAATAATTTGCATAAAACCTGGATCCGCTCCAAATGTTTGCCGGTATCGTTATCTCTTGCTTCGGCCAATTTTGCCAGCCCAAAGATCATGCCCATTTGTAATTCAACAATTTCCTTGACCTGTTTTTCCACCTGATCTTCCAGGCTCATTTGGAAGCGGTGCAGCTTTAAATGGGTTTCGACTCGCGCCTTGACTTCATCAAATTGGAAGGGCTTTGTGACGTAATCAACGCCGCCCGCTTCAAACGCTTTTATTTTTTCCGAAGTTTCAGAGAGAGCGCTGATGAAAATCACAGGGATCTCTTTTAATTCTGGATCCCGTTTCAAATGTTGGCAGACTTCGTAACCATCCATTTCTGGCATGGTGATGTCGAGC
>CAZHWV010000149.1:0-1202 GCA_964536185.1 uncultured Anaerolinea sp.
CAATAAGCCAGCCAGGCTAGAATCAACGATAACATGGTGCCCAGGTAACTAATCCACCGCTCGTGTGGCATAAAAATGAGCAAAAAAATGGCAAAACCTAATGGAGCGACAATCCAGACGATGGGTGCGCTCATGTAGTTTGTTCTCCTAGCATGAGAAGGTAGCAGCCCGTCAATGCCAGGCCGAGGGTAACAACCACCAGCAGGCCAGCCACAAGGATGGAGTTTTCGATAAGGGTATAAAACACTTCAAATCCTAGCAGGCTGGTGAGCAAGCCAAGGATGACGCGCAAAGGTTGAAGGGTCATGCCGAGATGTAAAAGCCCCAGGCTTATCAGCACCAAAGCGCCCCAGACCAAGGGCAGCGAGCTGTTTGATAGCCATGTGGCCAGTCTTCCGGCAGTGGCTGAAACTGCCAAAAGCACCAATCCGGAAGCGAAAATACGGAAAAGACTTCCTTGTGGCCAAGAAGTTTCTTCTGTTGTTTTATCTGTTAGATTAAGATGAGTCATGCCTAATGCGGCGGTGGCCATCCAACCAGCAACAAGCATGGTGGCAGACATGTTGAGTGGCCAGCGAGTCAGCGCGAGCCAGAAAGCGGCGAAATACTGCAGTGCGAGCAAACCCAGGCTCCAGCGCCAATTACGGCTGATGAGCAGGCCAGCCGATGTAATTCCCAGCGAAACAGCGGCGATCCATTGCACAAGCGTGGGCATCAGCGGCCCCGAAAGATGGTAATGAACAGAACCAGTAGTAACAGAGTCCAAAGCAGACCACCATCACCTTCGAGCAGATTGGCACTCAAGCTGAATAAACTAGCTATCAGGCGGTAGACTGCCCAAAAAATTCTTATTAATGGGGTATGCAGATTTCCGAAAAGCGAAAACTGTGGCCTAACCGGTAGCATTGCTTCTTCCGGCGCAAAACGTTTGAAACGCCAAACGGAAAACCCTGCCAATCCAACCAGAACTGCCAGGGCAATTGCCGCAACCCAAATGCCCACCTGCATGGCGCCTGGCCAGCCCCAGAAACCCGTAAGGACAACTGTCAGTGCCAAGAGCGCCAGGCCAATCGGGTATGCTGTTTGTGCCCAGGTGGGTAGGTCAACATACAATGATTCTCCGGGGCGGAACAGGTGCCGGATGTATCCTGCAACGAGCATAAAGTGCGCCGCCAGAAATAAGGGCCAGAAAAGTGCTGGCC
>CAZHWV010000149.1:1212-10798 GCA_964536185.1 uncultured Anaerolinea sp.
GAGGGTCCCGGTCCAACCCGTGGAAGTGAGGCTGAAGGGTAGGGCCAGTAAAAAAATACCCAACCCAGCCAGCGTGCGCGTGTACCAAATGTGCCGGGCTGAATACAGAAATGAAATACCACCAAATAAAACCAGCGCAGTTCCCCAGGCAGCACTTCCTGCGGAACTACCGCGTAAGTTGGCTGAGAGCGAGAGCGCACCCATGCCAATGATCCAATAGGGCCGCCCACTGAGTTCATCAGATGCGAAAAGCCACTTAAAGCCGCCGTACAGCGCTGCAAAGGCCACAAGAATCAGCAGGTAAGGCGCATTAGTACGCGTTGCATTCAGGGCGGAAGCAGGCAGGCGCGCCAATAAAATCAGGCTGGTGGCAGCAACTGTCAGGCGCAGAGCAGTTCCAAAACCACGACGTAGCACGGGTTCGTGGCGATAGGTAAGGTGCAGAGGCAGAACACCCAGGCGAAGCCCTACGGCCAGGAGTAGGAAAAACCCAGTTTCGGATGTGGCATTCTCGAATAAAAAAGTCCGCCCATTGAGCGCGCTGATTACACTTGCCCATAAGACCAGACCTGTCCCTGCTGCTCGGATGGCGAACGAAACGACGGTGCGTTCGCTGAGCGCTGGAGAATCAGAGGCGCGCAAGGTATTAAAAAACTCGGTCAGGTCAATGGCTGTCCAACCCAGAACCAGGGTAAGAGGATTATCAGCCAGGATGGCTAGTAATCCTAGCACAGCCAGCGCAAGGGTTCCGGCCCATGCGGCGGGGTTGACTACGCTGGCAGCACGCGCAGGGGAGGTCAAGATTACTGCGGCGGCCAGGGCAGCCAGGCTCAAGGCATATAGCCAGGCATACGGGTCAGCCAGCAGCTCGGGCGAGGCATAAAATAGACTGGTAGGTGCCCAGCGGCTGGGATTAAAACGCCGGGGTAGATCCAATTGCCAGGCCAGGATGCTGATCCAGGCCAGCAAGGCGCCTATCGATGATGTGAGCCAGGAATAAGAGGCTGAGGAACGCGACAGGCGTAGCCCCACCATTGCCGTGGTCGTCAGAACTAACAGGACGAGAGTGATCAAAACATACATAATTAATTGATTTTATCAGGTTTGACGCCTGAAGGGTCCCGATCTCTGCACGGGATGGTCCCGGTCTTTGCACGGGATAAGCGGTATAATCCCGGCGATGAAGGTATCGTCGCTAAAAAAACTTGTAATGGTTTTGTGGGGTGTGATTCTTGGAGTGAGCGGCCTGTTGGGATTTGCTGTGTATTTTAACCAGGACTTGCGTTCCATGTTTTTTCCATTGCCCACTCCTGCGGATGTGACCCCTGGCCTGGCAGCTTTATTGCCGACCATAACGCTAACTCCCAATCGCGCAGTAGTTTACTTACCTTCGGCGACAGCCCGGGCCGCAACTTCCATGCCAGTCACCCTCACCCCGATCCCTGGAGTGCTCACGCCGGTGCTGCAATATTCGTTGACTCTGCCGCCAGATGCTGATCCGCTGACGGGTTTAAAGCCTGAATGGCCCGGAATTTTGAACCGCCGCCCATTGGCAGTCAAGGTCAGTACCTTTCCACGCGGTATTGTGCGACCATTTCAATCCGGCCTAACCCGAGCTGATCTGGTGTACGAGTACTATATTGAAGACGGCCTGACCCGTTTCATCGCGGTTTTCTACTCGCAGGATGCCGAGCGCGCTGGGCCTGTGCGTTCTGGACGCTATTTTGATGAATACATCATGCGTATGTATCACGCTGCGCTGGTCTTTGCCAATGCCGACGAGCGCGTGGAAAAACACCTGCTTGAGAGTGAGCTGAAGCCCCTGTTGTTTTTACCTCGCGACGAAAACTGCCCGCCGATGTGCCGGGATACCAGCATCCCGGGTTATAACAATGTTTTTGTTGACACTGCCGGGGTGGGTCCAAAGCTAACGGATAACAGCCGCCAGGATGTTCGCGCTTCGTTATTCGGATCGTTGATGTTTCCGCAGGCACTGCCAACTGTCAACCGAATATATACCCATTATTCGATTTACAGCTACAATTATTGGGAATATGACCCTGCCAACCGTGTTTACAGGCGTTATTCTGACGCGGCGGACGCCACCAGTTTTACCCAGGGCGAAACCTATGCCGCGCATATTGATAACCTGACCGGAACCCAGCTCAGCGCGGATAATCTGATCACACTGGTTGTGCCGCATATCTTCCATAATGAATTTGATCGCGCCGACCAGGTCATCGATATTACCCTGAATGGCAGTGGTGATGCCTATCTGTTCCGCGATGGCCGAATGATAAAAGCCAGGTGGATCCTTGATCAGATCGACCAACCCATCCGGCTGGAAGATGAAGATGGCCGGCCCGTGCCGATGAAGCCTGGCGTGACGTATTATCAGGTCATCAACCCGGAGAGTTCTATCAAGCAGACTGGCGAAGCCATGGAGTTTTTCTTTTTCACCCCCTTACGTGAAGTTACGCCCACGCCGACACCCTACGGTTTTGTGCCTTCGCCTACGCCGCGTAAGTCTCAGAAATAAATTTTCACTCGAAACGAGGTACCCTATGTGCGGACGCTTTACCCTGACTGTCGAAGACCCTGCTGCTTTGCAGGCAGCTTTTCCTAATTTTGCATTTCCCGCGCAACATAAACCACGTTTTAACATCGCCCCAAACCAGCCAATACTGGCGCTGCCCAATGATGGCAAGCTTGCCGCTGATTATTTCTTGTGGGGGTTGATCCCGGTTTGGGCCAAGGATCCATCGATCGGGTCACACATGATCAATGCGCGCGCCGAAACCCTGGCAGAGAAATCATCCTTCCGCGGGGCTTACAAGTACAAGCGCTGCCTGGTCTTTGCGGATGGTTTCTACGAGTGGAAGGTGCAGGCTGGCTCCAGGGCCAAAATCCCGTACCATATCCGGCTCATTTCTGGCCAGCCTTTTGCTTTCGCGGGGTTGTGGGATGAGTGGCTTTCCCCTGACGGTTCACAGGTAAGATCTTGCACCGTTATCACTACCGAGCCAAACGCGCTTATGACCACACTTCATAATCGCATGCCGGTTATTCTGCCAGCCAGCGCATACGTTGAATGGTTGGACCCTGGGCCGCAGAAACCCGAAACGCTGCAAAACCTGCTCACGCAATATCCGGCTTCTGAGATGACTGCGCATTCGGTTTCCAACCTGGTTAACAGCCCGGCCAATGACCGTCCCGAATTGATCGTGCCGATCCCGATGGATAAGACAGGAAGAGATCCAAAGAGAGATTTCTCTTAATTCAGAACTCATCCCGGATTCAAATGCGTGGATGAAGTGCGGAGATCAGGATCATGCTTATCCGACAAGAGATCAACCGGCGCTATCCGGCCCTGGCTTCACGAGATTTTTTGATCTTCTGGGTTGGTCAATTTGTTTCGCTGATTGGTACATGGATGCAAAGCACTACCCAGCCTTATCTGGCTTATCGTTTGAGCGGCAAACCCTTTGATCTGGGGCTGATCGGTTTTGCTGGCGCCCTGCCAACTTTGATCCTGGCTCTGCCAGGTGGTGTACTCGTCGAGCGGCTCGATAAGCGCAAGACGGTGATCACCATGCAGATTGTGATGATGTTGCAGGCCTTAGTAATGGCTTTCCTGGCGCTGACAGGTGTCATCCAGATCTGGCATATCGCAGCGCTGGCGTTTGTGCTTGGCACGGCCAATGCCATCGAGATTACCGCTCGCCAGGCTATGCTGATCGAACTGGTGGGCAAGGAATCTCTGCCGAACGCGATTGCCTTGCAGTCGACGATTTTCAATGCCGCCCGTGTGATCGGGCCATCCTTGGTGGCGCCTTTTCTCATTTTTATTCGGGGCAGTGGTGAAGGTTGGGCTTTTTTGGCTAACGGTATCAGCTACCTGTTTATCATTGTGAGCCTTTTTTTTGTGCAGACTCCCTTCAGGACCGAGCCGCAAAAAATTGCGCGCAACTGGCTGGCTGAATTTCGCGAAGGTCAGGCTTACATCCGGCAAACACGATCTGTGGCCATGATCATCGTGATGGCTGCTGTCTTAGGATTTGTTGGCTTTCCACTCCTGCAGCAGATTCCGGTCATTGCGAGCGACGTGCTAGCCCAGGGACTGGATACTGAAGCTGCCCGCGCAGCCCGCAACAGCGCCCTCTACACGGCCCAGGGCGCTGGCGCGCTTGTGGCAGCTTTTTCGCTGGCATCTTTCAACCCAAAACGCAAAGGCAGGCTTCTGGCTGCAGGGCAGATGATCTTTATCGCCGGGTTAATCGCGATCTCTTTCACGCGTAGTGTTCCAGTTGCGCTTCTGCTCTTTGTGTTGATCGGTTGGGGGTCGGTCACCGCCCTGGCGACTATGAATACTTTGATCCAGCTTGAAGTGCCCGATAGCCTGCGCGGGCGTGTATTCAGCACCTACCTGTGGGGATTGCAGGGTATTGCCCCTTTTGGTAGCCTGCTGGTGGGCTGGATGGCTCAGAATTGGGGCATTCTCACGGCGGCCCTGGCTTGCGGATTGATTTGCCTGGCGGTCATCGGTGGAATTCATCTGACGAATCCGGAGATCAGGAACAAGGTTGTTTGAACGGGTGTACTGGAAGCCGGTATTGGACATTCCTCTTGATATTAATCTACTGTTAATGGTCGGCTTGACGGCTCTTTTTGGGCATGTTATGATGACTTTCTAAGGATATCTCGAATGAGTGACGAATTTCAGGAAGTGGCTGAGCCAGGGAGAGAGCAGCCGGCTGCAAGGGTAATTCCGGAAGAGAAAAAACAAAATTCGCCAGGTTGGCTAGAAATGTTAGCCCGCCTGGGATTGGGTGATACTGTTGCGCGTATCGGTACCGGGATTCTGACCCTGATATTGGTATTTACCGTGGTTTGGATGATGCGCCCGGTCTTTCAGACCTCGGCGCTTATTGAGCCCGTGAGCAGCACTGCAGGGACAGTTGAGCCAACCTCCACCCCCGCAGTAGATCTGGCTTCATTGCCCCAAATAAAGGCCAGCACCCAGGGCGTGCCGCGCATTGCTTTGCTGCATACTAACATTCCGGCCCGTCCGCGCCAGGATATCATCAAGTACACCATTGCCAAGGGCGATACTGTTATTGCGATTGCAGCAAAGTATAATCTTAAGCCCCAGACAATCATGTTTGGGAACTATTACACACTGCGAGATGATCCACATAATCTTTCAATTGGCGCGGAGTTGAATATATTACCTGTGGATGGTTATTATTATGAGTGGCAGGCAGGGGATGGTTTGAATGGCGTCGCCAAAGGGTTGAACGTCAAACCTGAAGACATTATTAACTATCCACTTAATCAGCTTGATATAGCCACTGTTGGCAATTTTTCTAATCCAAATATTACGCCAGGAACCTGGCTAATTGTACCGGGTGGGACGCGGCCTTATATCTCTTGGAGTGCGCCAGTGGGTGTGACGCGGACGAACCCGGCCGTGGCGCGGGTGATGGGGGCTGGCGCCTGTGGCAAGATCAGTGATGGCGCGGTTGGGTTGGGGTCTTTTGTCTGGCCGACCAATAAGCATTATCTTTCCGGGTTTGACTATTCCCCTGACACAAATCACCGTGGTATTGATCTGTCTGGGAATACAGGTGAACCGATCTATGCGGTAGATGCTGGCGTGATTGTCTATGCGGGCTGGAACGATTGGGGCTATGGCAACATGATCATGATCGATCATGGCAACGGCTGGCAATCATTGTATGCGCATTTGAATAGCATCGGTATGATCTGTGGACAGAGTGTGGATCAGGGTACGGTCATTGGTACGATGGGTAGTACGGGTAAGTCATCGGGTTCCCATCTGCATTTTGAATTGATGCATACACTCTATAGCAAGGTCAACCCCTGGAGCTTTTTGCCCCCGCCTTAACTGGATGACATACCGAATTGGCTACCCAAAATATTCATCTTGCCGCTAGCCTTATTGGATGGTAAAATCTACCGCGCACATGGATAACCATGCGTACTTTGTGGGCTCGTAGCTCAGTTGGTTAGAGCGCATGGATCACACATATAAGGCCCCTTGGCTCAGTTGGTTAGAGCGCCACTATCACACAGTGGAGGTCGTGCGTTCGAGTCGCACAGGGGCCACCACACAACTGAAAGATCGGTGGCACACGCCGTGCCCCGGTCTTTTTTTTGCCCTTTCTTGTTTCTATTCCTAGCCTCTTGCCTTTTGTGAGCAAGTATGCTATTTTTAGTTATCGAACTGCAAGGATTTTTACAGGACGATATTAGTGTCCCTTCTCGTTGATAGAAGGAACGGAATTGCAGACGACTTTGCCGTTTATCTGACCACGCCGGTGGACTATAGTGAATTGAGAGAGATCGTCAAAAACTGATTGCCGCTGGATAGCTTGCCCGACCCCAAAATATGAACATTCTGCGTGCTTTCATTGCTATCGAAATTCCCGCTGAGATCAAAAAAGCGATTGCCGTTCAAACCGCCAGCTTGCATAAGGATGCTGGCCGAGCGGTTCGTTGGGTTGCACCTGAAAATATCCACGTTACTCTCAAGTTTTTGGGAGAGCTCTCGCCTTCTACCGTGGGGTTGCTCTCGCAGGCGCTCCAGTCTGAATGCGGCCAGCAGGTTCCCTTTGCGATCACGGTCAGTGGGCTGGGGGGTTTTCCCAATTTGCGATATCCGCGAATTATTTGGATTGGGTTGAATCCCTTGCTTGATCTCAACCGGCTGCAGCGCAAGATCGAATCTGCAGTTGCACGCCTGGGTTATACTCCCGAGGACAAGCCCTTCTTTGCGCACTTGACCATTGGTCGTGTTCGCGAGCAAGCCTCCGCTGAAGAAATGAAACATCTTCAGACGGGGTTGGCAGGGCTGAACATCGGTGAGTTGGGCAAGTTCACTGCCCAGGCTGTAACTTTATTCAAAAGCGAATTGCAGCCCGCCGGGCCGCTTTATACACCGCTTTACAGCGCCCACATGGGCAATTAACCCCCGGCTTATCCGGGCACAGGAAAAGGAAATAATTTGAACACTTTGCAACTTGCTCACACGATCGTTGAAGCCCTTGAAGACAGAAAGGGTGAAAACATTATCCTGATGGATATCGAAAAGGTCGCCATGTTTACAGGTTACTTTGTCATCTGCAGCGGCACATCTGATCGTATGCTGGATGCTTTGGCAGATGGCGTCATCGAAAAAGTGCGCGAGACCTACGGTATCAAGGGAAGACCCCAGGGACAGTCCGCCAGCGGCTGGGTGCTGGTCGATTTCGGATCGGTTATTGTGCATTGCTTTGCGCCCGAAACCAGGGATTTTTACAAACTAGAAGACCTCTGGCGGGAAGGTAAGATTCTGCTGCACTTGCAGTAAGCTTCAACTACGAATTAGAAAAGCCGCCCTGTATTTTTTTAGGGCGGCTTTTCTATGTTTCATAACCTACTTTTCAAAGATCCACGGGTCGATGTCGCGGCTCCAAGAGACGATTTCACCTTCTTTAAACCACAGCGCAGATTCCTTCAGGCCGTTTTCCGGGCTATCAGACGCATGGGTGATGTTACGGCCCACTTCCAGGGCGAAATCATGCCGGATGGAACCCGGCGCGGCTTCCCATGGACGGGTGGCGCCCATCGTCTGGCGGATGGCGGCAATTGCATTGGGTCCTTCCCAGACCATGGCCATCACAGGCGCGGAAATGATATAAGCAATTAAGCCATCATAAAAGGGTTTGCCCTTATGAATTGCGTAATGTTCCTCGGCCAAGGCTTTGCTGACTTTTAAAAATTTTGCGCCTACCAACCGCAGTCCGCGCCGTTCTAATCGGGCAATGACTTCACCGATCAGTCCACGCTGAACTCCATCGGGTTTAACCAAAACGAGAGAATGTTCCACTTTAGCCTCCATCGAAAAAATCGAAACTCACCGGGCAGGATTTTACCATAACAAAAGGGCACGTCGTTGGCGACGTGCCCTTTTGTTGCTATTGTTTTCAGCGTAACAGACCTTCGGCCTTGCTGTAAGCGTCCAGGGCTTCTTGCAGGCGGTTCGCGCGGAAGTACGCGTCCCCCAGGGTTTGCCAGATGATTACATCCACTGGATGGCTGTAAACTGCTTCCTGCAGGTCGAAAATGATATCTTCTAAAAGCTTACCCTTTTTGATTAATCTGGAGTACTCGGTCATCGCGCCATTCAGCCCACCCTGGGCGAGAAGTTCGCGGGCTTTTTGCACGGTCAAAGCATCTTTATCATTACCGAGTAGGGCAGGGCGGGGCGGGGCAGTATTTGTCCTGTCTGTTTGAATCGTCAGGTTAGGTTTGGGTGCTGATGCTGGAACAGGTTCGAATGAGGCTGGAATTTTCTCATCTTCAGGCCGCGGCGCAGAGTCGGTCTCCTGCTTTTTTATCGGTAGCGGTGCGTGTGTATCCTCACTGACCACCGAATCTTTGAGCCAGTCTGGTAGTTCTTCGGATTCGCTATCGCCAGGTTGCATCGGCTTAGAAGTTGGGGTTAACCAGGATGGGCTTTGCTCCGGTGCAGCGGGTTCATCTTCCCGATCATCCAAATTCTTGAGCCATTCGGAAATATCGCTGCGAGCCGGGGATTGTGGGGCAGCACTCTCTGTGGATGTTTCTAGTTCCCAGGGCATCAGTTCTGTGGGTTTAGTTTCCTGCGCAGCATCCGACATATCCCCGGAAGAGATAGTGACCGGTTCCCAGGGCAGCGGCGTAACGCTCTTCGGCTCTTCTTCATCTGAGCTGGTGAGCCAGGAGTCTGCTTCATCTGATTCATAGATGACAGGTGTGGGTTCGGCGGGAGTGGTTGCAACGTTCAGCGTAGCTTGTGATGGTTCCGAGATTTCATCTTCTAGCTGGGCTGATTCCCAAGACGATGGGTTGACGGTCGTTGGTTCATCTGTATCCAAACTGGCAAACCAGGCCGCATCTTCCTGTGGGTCAATGGGGATAGGCGTGGGCATATCCATGGCCAACTTTAGTGATGGCGTTTTCTGTTCCCAGGGCATGGGTATTATGGTTTTTGACCCGTCTGGCGTGCCCAATGTGGCGAACCAATCGGAACCTTCACCCGAATTGTCAGTGACTTCCACTGGGCTGATGGCTGACGAGTTGCTGGGATCGGGAGACTCCGCAGCCTGATCCTTTGTCCGGGTCGAACCGGTTAGCCAGTCGAGAAATACATCAGGGGCATCAGGCAGATTGGGGGTTGGCCATGCATCGGATTGGGGTGTTGCTCTTTTCTCCAATGCCTGATTTGCGGTGGTTTGCTCAGGCTTGCTCAAGTCGCCGAGCCAGTCAATATCTTCATCGGCGGCGATTGCATCTGCAAACCCGGCTGAAGCTGTGCCGAGTTCACGTAAATCTGGTTCTGGTATGGCATCTTGCAGCTCCACATCTTCAGGGATCAGGTTTCCCAGAAAAGCTGGCGGTTCTTCCTGCGCAGATTGATTCTGAAGCGACGAAGCTGGTTGAGAATCGAGGCTTGGTTCAGCATCAAATTCATCCGAGGGTAAAATCTCGACGGCTGGGGTCTCAGCCGCAGGCTGTTCAGTGACCCAGGCGGGGGCAGTTT
>CAZHWV010000150.1:0-10594 GCA_964536185.1 uncultured Anaerolinea sp.
AGGCCACTCTGACTGGTCGTATCCGAGCAACCCGTTCAATGGGCAAGCTAAGCTTTGCGCACATTGAAGACGGCTCTGGCAAAATCCAGTTGTTCCTTCGCATCAACGAATTGGGCCAGGAGCGGATCAGCTTTTTCGACAAGATGTTTGATATTGGTGACTTTATTCAAACTTCGGGTGTAATGATGCGCACCCGCACGGGTGAGGTCACCCTCCACGTCCACGGTTTTTCAATGCTAGCAAAAGCAATCTCACCTCTGCCCGCAGATAAGGACGTAACCCAAGAAGACGGCAGCATCATCCGCTACGCTGCTCTCGAAGGCCCTGAACTGCGCGCCCGCCAACGTTATGCTGATTTGGCGGTGAACCCAGATGTACGCGAAACATTCCGCAAACGGGCCAAGGTGGTTTCATCATTGCGCCGATTTTTAGACGAGCACGACTTTCTCGAAGTGGAAACCCCCATCCTGCAACCACTCTATGGTGGCGCGGCAGCTCGTCCCTTTACCACCTTCCATAACCAACTCAAGCAGCAACTCTACCTACGCATATCGTTTGAACTCTATCTCAAACGACTTTTGGTCGGCAACCTGGAACGTGTTTACGAAATTGGCCGTGATTTCCGCAATGAAGGTGTTTCGTTTAAACACAACCCGGAATTTACCCAACTCGAATTTTATTGGGCCTATGCCGACTATCTTAAGGTGATGGAATTAACCGAACAGATGGTCTCAACTGTTTGCAAAGAGGTAAATGGCACCTATTCCATCACATACCAGGGCAAACTGATCGACTTTAGCCCGCCCTGGAAGCGTTTAGAAATGCGCCAGGGCATCCTGGATGTGACCGGCATCGACATTTTCGCTCACGCAGACTCCGCCAGCCTCTCGACAGCCATACACGCTAAAGGTTACAACCCACCAACAAGGGCAACTCGCGGAAAATTGATCGATTTTTTGGTCGGCGAATTCTTAGAACCCACTCTCATCCAGCCGACTTTCTTGTACGATTACCCGCGTGACATCTCGCCGCTAGCGAAATCCAAACCGGGTGACCCGTTGACGGTAGAACGTTTCGAAGGATATGTGGCCGGTTTTGAATTATGCAACGCTTTCACCGAATTGAACGACCCTCTCGATCAGGAACAACGCTTCATCGAAATGGGCCGCGATTATACGGCAGATGACGAGGAACTCAATTTGATGGATGACGATTATCTACGCGCCATGCGCTACGGTATGCCCCCCAATGGTGGTTTTGGCATGGGAGTTGACCGCTTGACCATGCTGCTGACCGATAAGCACTCGATTCGTGAAGTACTGCTCTTCCCGCATTTGCGTAATGACGAACAAAGCGGGGTCGAAATCAACGAGTAACACCTTAATAACATTCAAAAATAGGTGAAAAATGACAACAGAGAATGCATGTCCGTTTTGTGGCGCGCCGCTTGAAAATATCACCGGCAGCCAGTGTCCAGCCTGCGGAAACGCCTTGCCTAGCAGCGCGCCAACTATGGTCAGCAACAAGGCTGCTTTTGAAAATAGTGCCGAAGCTATGGATGAAGTCAAAAAACTGATCCGTGAGGGTGATCAGGATGCGGCTGCGAAGGTTGCCAGCGCAGCCTTTGATTTAAACCAGGAAGACGCCCAAAACACCATCGAACAGACAGTGATCGATATGAATTATTCCGAACGCGAAACTCCGCCTGTTGAACCTACACCTGTGTCCGCTCCGACCAAGATGCAAAATGCTCCGTTATTTAGTGAAACCCAAAAGCCATCCAACTCCCGAACATGGATTATTGGGGGCAGCATTGCTGCAGTGGTTTTCTTGTGTCTCTGTTGCTGTCTACCGATTGTGGTTGGACTAGCAATGATGAACAGTGGTCAATAACAAAAAGAAGGGTTGCCAAATAGTTGGCAACCCTTCTTCGATATTTATTTTGGCCCAACTTTAAATGGAATAAAGACCTGCCGTTACACACTCCCACCACACATCAATCAGAGCTCTGTCAAGCCATATTGAACAAATGCCTGCAAGTTTGGCTTGCCCAACATTTTGGGAGAAAGCCCAACCGGTTCTGGCAACGGCATGTCGCCAACTACAAGAATATTAGACAGCCCGATTGCGCCAGGCGCAACCGGGCTGTCTAATATTGGAATTACCTGGATAAATCCTAGTCCACGAATTTATAACCCTGGGATTCGAGGTGTTTTCGTTCCTTTGCTTTGTGGATTTCAGCCAAGTTGGCTTTGGTATCTAGCCATTGCTTGCCATCCAACGGATACCAATGCAAAGCGACAAACGAGATAAAGAGCAATATCCCCGGAACGAGTAGCCAACCAAACAAAATACCCGTCTCAGCACTGGCAGATTGCATGCCCTTGGCCAAGCTGGGATCATAACCAAATACCGTCATGATGGTCAACAGTACCCATTGGGCAATACTTATAGCTGGCTTGGTAATAAAACTGTTGACACCAGCATACATACCCTCACGACGTAGACCAGTGCGGTGTTCATCCATATCCACCACATCACCATTCATCATTGGAATTAAGTACATTCCACCCGCAAAGCCCAGGCCAAAGAGGAAAAATCCGACAGTGGCAGCAAGGGTATTTTGCCCGAAAAGCAACACAATGAAACAACCAATAGCAAAAAACAGGCTAAATAGACGGGTACTAAGCTTCACACCCCAGGGCTCGCGACGGTTAATCCACAGGAACACACCACCAATAATACCACCTGCCAGCGCCAGATAGAGAGGCGTGGCAGAAACATCAATCTCGTCGAAATAATACCACAAGCCCTGCATAAGCGAAGTCTGCACGAACATAATCGTAAAACTGATGACTTCAAATATGACAAACGAGCGGTTAGTAAAACAAGCCTTAAATGCACGCACGAAGTCAAATTGCTCATCTTCCTGGGCGTAGTGATTCTCTTTATAAAAAAAAGTACTGGCAAACACAATCAGTCCCATGAGTAAAGAAAATAATATCATGAACCAGCGAAAGTAACTTATACCTGCCAGATCGCCCACTTCAGGTTTAATTGTACGCTCAATACCCAGTGGCACAACGATCGTGAAAACCATAAAAATAATCTTCCAGACAAAGATGCTCGAACGCGCCTTGTTGGAAATTGCCACTTCATAAGGCATGATATAAAGGCTGGTAGCAATAGCAGTATATAGGGTATCAAAAACGAACAACACCAGGAGCATTTGCAGGAATAAGCCAATCTGGCTGTTCACACCAGGAATATCCAACCAAAAAAGCGCAAATGAGATGATTAATAGCGGCGCGCCATAGCGAATGTAAGGAATGCGCCGCCCCAGGTTGCTCTTGGTGCGATCGCTGATGTACCCAAAAAGCGGGTCATTGACAGCATTCCAGATGCCGAATAAAAGCCAAACGATACCGGTGTAGTATGTGGATAAGCCTCGGATATTGACGAAGTAATAAGTCAACGCCCCAGCCGCTACAAGTGACTGCAGGATGGCAACAGAGGCATCAGCCAGCGAAATCCAAATACGGCTGGCAAGCGGGACACGTTCTTCTTGCAAAGCAGAAAGTTGTTGCATGGGCCAATCTCCAATTGAGAAAATAAACTAAACTACCGGTAACATTATACTCAATAATGTTACCGGTAACATTATTCATTGGCTTGTTTTCAGGATCTTCGCGATTGACACCCAGCGTATCATTCGCTCGTCATTAAGAACAGGGGTTTCATCTCGAAATTCTCGTATTTTGGCCGGTAACGTTCCGGATCGTAAAAATGTTGAACATTGACGATCTTCTTGCTTGCGGTAACCACATCAAGAGGCATATTATCGTAACGACCGTTTTTCAACACCACCAGCCGCCCATGCACTCCTTTTAGGATCAAATCCAAGGCTAGGTTGCCAAATGCCATGGGAACGATCGAATCTATTGCATCCGGATCTCCGCCGCGGACCATATAACCCAGCTTTTGGGTAACCACGTCGACGGTGTGCCCATTATTGAATTTTGGCGAAATTTCCTTCAGTTGCTCCGCAACCAGATCTCCGATACCACCCAGCTTGGCATGACCATAAGCATCTGTCTTACTATCCTCGAAGACCATGTCTCCACCTTCATACGTTGCCCCTTCAGAGACCAGCACAACTGAATATCGGCTTGGGTTTTGTGCGCGATCCTTGCTAAGTAATGCCGTCAAGTGTTCGATATTAAATTTATATTCTGGAATAACACACCGATTCGCTGCTCCGGCCATTGTCGGCAAGATCGCCGTAAAACCAGCATATCGCCCGAATACCTCCAAAACCAAAAATCGTTCATGAGAACCTGCTGTCGTCCTCAGGCTGTTCGTTAACGCGATGGTACGGGTTACACAAGTGCTGAATCCAATGCAATAATCTGTACCCGGTACATCATTGTCCATCGTCTTAGGAATGGCTACCACACGAACGCCTTCCTGGTACAATCTCACCCCATAGCTGAGCGTGTCATCGCCACCGATCGGAATCAGATAGTCCACGCCCAAAAAGCCCAGGTTTTTTAGAACATCTTCAGTCAGATCGTTGCGAGGTTCCTTATACTTTTCCCGGAGATGCTGAGGGATATCTTCGGGTTTCACTTTGCTCGGGTTGGTGCGAGATGTGTGTAGAAATGTGCCGCCAGTGCGTCCAGCGCGATTCACAATTTCCTCATTCAATATCTGATAGTTGTTGCTGTTGTCAGCATTTTTATCGCAAATAATATCAGCCAAACCGGCCCAACCACGCCGGATACCCACCACCTGATAACCTTCTCGAATGGCACGAATTGTCACCGCACGGATGGCTGGGTTCAAACCCGGCACATCCCCACCTCCAGTCAATATTGCAATTACACCAGGTTTCTTGATCGCCATGAGAACCTCCTTGAAATTAACGACTTTGAGTTTCAAATTTTTCGAATAATGCTTACTTTCAAGATGGGAGTTAACTTTTCAATGCGTATAAAATGATTCCGGTCGCCACGGCAAGATTTAGAGATGATGCCCGGCCGCGCATGGGTAGCGATATCAAATCGTTACAAACAGCCAAATATTCTGGCGGGAGACCCTTTTGTTCAGATCCAAGGAGAATTATGGTTGGGCGGGAATCCAATTTTATTTGCCGATAATCCAAAGACCCATGAGCAGATGTTCCAATTATGCGCGCACCTCTGGTTTTTGCCCACGAGGAAAATTCTGCAAAGGTTGCAGTAATAAATGGTTTCCAAAACAACGCTCCCATACTTGCCCGCACTGCTGATGGATGATAAGGTTCCACTCCTCCATCTAACAACATCAACCCATCCGCCCCAACTGCATCCATGGTGCGGAGAATCGTACCCACATTGCCAGGATCCTGGGGTGAAAAAATTGCAACCGCTAAGGCGAATGGCAGAAAATCGTTTAATAAGCCGCGCCGCTGCCGAACAAGCGCAGCAATACCCTGTGGATTCTCTTTCTCCGCAATTGATTCAAAGGCTCTCTCTGAGACTGGTAGGCAGCGCACTCTTTTATCAATGAGATTATCGACCAATTTTCGCCCAAATTCACTTTTAAGCTGGTCCGGACAATAAATCAGCGCATCAATTTCCCATCCAGACTCAGCAACCTCATTAACATGTAGTATTCCTTCAACCAGAAATAATCCGCTTTCATCACGGCCTTTTTTCTGTCGTAAGGCGCGGGCCAATTTTATAAGCGAGTTGGACGGGCTGTTAATCAGATCGGTCATAGATATTCTCTTTTTTTATTTATAAAGCGCATTCTGGACATTGCTAGTTTATTATCCAATTATAATAGGTTGCTGGTAGGCCCGCACAAATTTATTCTGTGAAATTGCATGGCTTTGGACATGGTATGATTAATGCTAACCTTCGACTGTCAAAAGGCAGAAAAATGTCAAAACGAATTGAATATATAGACATCGCCAAAGGCATTGGCATCCTACTTGTGGTCATGGGCCATAACGATTTCGGCTTAGTATCGTCTTTTTTTTATAAGTTCATCTATGCGTTTCATATGCCCTTATTTTTCTTTGTTTCTGGTATGTTTTTTAATTCAGAACTACCTTTTTTAAGCCTGCTGCGCCGCCGCTATGAAACTGTGTTGAAACCGTACATTGTCATCATTCTGTTGATTTATTTTATGACTTTATCATTTACCAAGGTCAATTTTGACATGGCAACCGCTCGTGTAATCAAGGCTCTTTATGCGAACGGCCATTACATTGATTGGGTCCAGTTATGGTTCTTGCCACATCTCTTTGCCCTTAACATATTTGCATTTACTTATTACAAGGTGATCAAAAGCATCCGTCTTACCTGGATAAGCTGGGTCTTATTGATTGTCATCCAGATTGTCGGCGTGGTAACCATAAGCACATTCTGGCCTTTCACATTAAGTATATTTGGCCGGGATTTCATTCTCTATGGCTTGCCACTTAGCATTGATCTAATTCTCGTAAGTGGATTTTTCTTTATTTTAGGTTGTGAAGTAATTAAAATAATGCCGGATAGATTTTTTGCTCATCCATTGACACTCATCGGAAGTATCACTGGGCTGCTGACCATGGTATGGTTCTTGCCTCAAACAATTGATTTCAACACTCGTTCCTTTCAATCTTTGCCAATTAACACTCTCGAGGCGCTCCTAGGAATTACCTTCATTTTAGCAATTTCCAAGCAAATCGAGCGTATTCCATTGATTTCGGCTGCTTTACGATATGTTGGTCAGGCTTCTCTGATTATACTAATCTTTCATGTCCCAATTCAGGAAACCTGGGGTGAAAAGATTATGAATATCTTCAATAACCAGATTTTGGCATATTGGATCGCCTATATTGCCGGAGTCCTTTTTCCAATACTGATAAACTACTTCGCAATCCAACCTAATCCCATTATCAGGACCTGGTTTGGTCAGCATGGCAACTCTGGCGGAAAATTAATTCTGCAAGCTTCCAATAACAACGCTGCCACCGAACCAGTAACAGCCAAGCCTCAATAATTCTATGTTCAACTCTAAAGAATACATCTGGAGACCCACTCAAACTACCGCGTTCTCGTTTTTTTATCTATGCGCTGCCGGGTTATTTTCCGTAGGATTAATCAGCCTGGCAAGCGGGAGGCTCAGTGCCACTCGAATTGCAGTCCTAGGCATTGTAACCATATTCGTTGCTGGAGTGTTCTCTTTTGGATGGCAATTACAAAATAATTTTGGCCTGGCCACCTGGTGGCATAATCAGACCAACAGAAAAGTCATAGGGATCCTCATAGCCCTTGCCATGATTTTATTTTTGGTCGGTTGGACCCTGGCATGGACCCCGTTAGATAGTTTTGGACATTCCTATTATTATTTCCAAGGCGCTTATCCGTATATTATCTGGTTACTCTGCTCAAGCGGTGCAGCTTTTGTCTTATTGTTGGCATCTCATTTTGGCATCAATATTCGCCAGTGGAAAGACCAGTTCCGCCAGCAACGCACCACATTTATCATTGCTGGCTGTTTGTTTTTTTTCTTTGCACTCCTGACATGGGTAGCATCATTCCGTGTCGTAGGTGTGAAACCAACTGATGAGGATTTTTGGTACGGGGCAGGCGTTCCTGTTTTAGCCTTCCAGGTCCTTAGCGCGTTGTTCGTTGGGGTTGGATTATCGGCAACTATCAATCGATGGATTAGGTATTCTCCACCACACATATTCCAGATTAACTTGGCGCTTTTCCTGTTACTCTGGGCAGGTTCAGCCTGGTTATGGGCAATAGAACCCGTAAAACCAGATTTCCTGGTCACCCAACCCGTTGCTCCCAATTTTGAAATGTATCCGGATTACGATGCGCGAAATTATGACATCATGAGTCAATTCGCGCTTATCGGACAGGGAATAAATAATCATAGCTTTTTCGACCGTATCCTCTACCCTGCCTTCCTCACATACTTGCACACTTTAGCTGGGCAGGATTATTCAAGTTTAATGGCTATCCAGGCGGCATTATTTGCTATTCTTCCCGCCTTTTTATTCATCATCGGGACATCCATCTATAACCGTTCCGCGGGATTGGTCATAGGGATTTTGGTAGCACTGCGCGGTATCAATCAAATCAACATAGGAAACATTATCGAAACCGCGCATCAAAAACAAATGCTTACTGAGTACCCCACAGCCATTTTATTAGGTCTGGCAACCCTACTTTTGGTCAAATGGGTACAATATCCAACAAAAAAATGGCCACTAGCGGGATTGGCCGGCGGGGTCATCGGTATTTCGACTTTATTGCGCCCTCATACCATGGTAATTATCCCTATTTTTTTTATTTTGGCACTTCTAGTTTACCGTTCCAAAGCTCGTATTGGGTTGGGCTTAGGATTGTTATTTTTCACAGCCGCCCTTTTTAGCGTACTCCCTTGGATTTTGTTCGGTGGGCAAAAAGTATCGATTTTCACTTTATACTTTACAAGAATCAATGTAATCATCCAGCAGCGCTACCCACAATTGAGTATTCCTCAGGGATGGCAGCAAAATTCTATCGTTTTTAACTCACCAAAGACCCTGAATCAGCCACTCAACAATCCGGAGACTGCACCAGAAAAATCTGTCCTTGCCTTTGCTGCAGATAACTTTCTGAATAACCTGGTAACATCCGTGCAGAGCTTACCAACCACACCGTTAAATCTTGAACCACGAGTGGTCGTTAAAAAAACTGAGAATTTCTGGAAACCCTACTGGGATGGTAATCTCACCAACTGGGGAAAAGTCTTCATTCCATTAAATCTACTGGTGCTAGCTCTGGGGTTAGCTTCCGCCTGGAAGCGTGCTCGCCTGAGCGGATTGATCCCGCTGATTATCTTACTCTCCTACTTCGCTATCAATGCATTTGGGCGCACATCAGGTGGCCGATACCTCGTCCCGGTAGACTGGGTTGTACTGATTTATTATATCCTTGGTCTGATGGCTGTCTTAGAATTTTTTTTGACTATTTTTGTGCCCACAAATGAACCAGTTGAAATTCAACATACTTTATTAGTTCCTGTAAAACCGTGGTGGTTGAGTGTCCTTTTCGTTTTACTCATTACATTTATTGTCGGTTCACTTATCCCCCTGGCACAGACAATTAATCACCAGCGATTTCCAAAGCGTTCAGCACTTGAACAAGCTGACCTTTTTTTCTCTATCGCTGGTAATAAATTGAATTTATCGACTGAATCTCTACGTAATTTTCTTACATCAAAAAATGCCGTTATTTTGACTGGGCGTAGTCTTTACCCACGTCAGTTTAACAAAGATGAAGGCTTGGATATCAGCATTTACAATTTTTATCACAGCCTGCCTTATCCGCGAACTTTATTTACTGTAATCGGGCAAGATGGTGAAAAGGTGATAATCTTTCCGCGCACTGAGCCCGCCGAAATTCCAAACGAAATTGATGTAATGGTTATTGGGTGCCAGGCTGAAGAGTTTATTCTGGCCTGGGCTGTCATCCGCATGGATGACAAAATTGTGTTTGAACGCACCCCGCCCGGGATGCCGCTAACTTGCCCATTGCCTGACCCGGTTTGCGACAACAACAAAAGCTGCCATTAATCCTCCTTCTATCAAGAATTTTCTGGGACCTCGTTTAATTCAGTAACATTTCATCTGCTGCGGTGGTTAATCCCTGAATAATATTTTTATACAAACAAGTGAATGCGATGATAGAGAAACCCTTATGAGTCAATCGAATATTAACCAAGCTGAAATTCAACCAGGTGACTCCAGCACTGTTAAAAGCGCCAAGGAGGTACTTTCGGGAACAAGCAAAAAGGGATGGCTGGCACGTCTCTTGCCGTTTATGGGACCAGCTTTCATCGCCAGTGTTGCTTATATGGATCCTGGGAATTTCGCCACAAACATCCAGGGCGGGGCTAAATATGGGCTGGAATTGCTTTGGGTTATCGTTGCGTCAAATTTGATGGCCATGCTGCTGCAATCCCTTTCGGCGAAATTAGGAATTGCGAGCGGGAAAAACCTTGCGGAGCATTGCCGGGATCAATATCCGCGTTGGATGGTCTGGGGTATGTGGGCAATCGCTGAGTTAGTGGCAATTGCCACCGATTTAGCCGAGTTTTTAGGCGCAGCCCTGGGGTTCTACCTGCTATTTGGAATACCACTCCTATGGGCGGGAATTTTAACCGCTATTATTACCTTTTTGATCCTGGGATTGGAACGTTTTGGTTTTCGCTCTCTCGAAGCCGTGATCACAGCCTTTGTAGGTGTCGTTGGATTGAGCAATCTAGTTGAAATATTTCTGGTGAAACCTAATTGGGGCGACGTGGCATACCATGCCGTTGTTCCACATTTTTCTGATATGCAAAGCGTTATGCTGGCCACGGGAATACTCGGCGCAACCGTTATGCCACATGCCATTTACCTGCATTCTGCACTGACAAAAGACCGCATAATCGTAAAAAACCCCAAAATGCAGCTAAAACTATTCCGGTATGAGATCATTGACGTCGTAGTTGCAATGGGTGCAGCCAGCTATCTATTACCCACATCTTTAAGTGAGTACCAAAAGCGGTTAGACTTGTGAGC
>CAZHWV010000151.1:0-10570 GCA_964536185.1 uncultured Anaerolinea sp.
CGCTACTGTAGAAATCGGGCAGAGTTACCCGTCCACTTTGATCATGCATCGCCGCGATCAATTCCGCCAGAGCCTGGGCGGGGTTATGAACTATCCCACCCGCCAAGCCAGAGTGCAAGTCATGATCCGGGCCGTAAACTCGCAATTCAAAATAGACCAGCCCGCGCAGGCCGTATGTAATAGTTGGATATTCCTTTCCCAGCATGCCAGCATCCGTATTTAAGCATAAATCAGCCTTTAGCAGGTCCTGATGCTCAAAAATCCATTCGCCCAAAGATGGCGAACCAATCTCCTCTTCACCTTCGATCAAAAATTTGACATTCACTGGCAGGCTGCCCGTATGGATAATGGCTTCAAGCGCATTCAAGGTAGCCATCACTTGCCCCTTCATATCCGAAGCACCTCTCCCAAAAAGGTTTTCGCCCACTACAGTCGCTCCGAAAGGAGCGGTTAACCACAATTCAACCGGGTCCACTGGTTGAACATCATAATGCCCATATATCAAAACAACCGGCTTGCCAGGGGCGCCCAGCCACTCACCGTAAACCAACGGATGACCCTTGCTGGGCATAACCCCCACTTTTTGCATACCCATCCCATTTAGCCTCGCAGCCAGCCACTCGGCCGTACGCTTCATATCGGCTTGATTCTCAGGAGCAGTCGAGACCGAAGGTATGGCGATTAGGTCTTTCAAATCGCTTAAAAAATCAGCTTTATGTTGGCAGGCAAAATCGAGTGCCGCCTGACGGTGGTCGATTATCATGTTGTTTTCTCTCTCGATAGTTAGAAAAGGGTCCGGATCACGTCAAAGTTTTCCGAATAAAAACCAGAATTCGTTTTTCTCAAAAAACGGCTCCAGCTCAGGCTCCCATAAAAATTTTCCAGGAATCGGGCGAATTTTTAACGATTTTTCCAGGTCTACAAGCGCCATTTTTTCGGGGGTCACCGGCTCAGGATGTTCAACCAGTAATAATTGCAAAATTGTCCTTCCACGGATTTCCCCAAGGTACCAATCCTGATTCTGGTCAGGAGTATTTTTGTAATCAGACAAAAATTGGGACCAGAGACGAAATCGGTTTGTAATTTCGCGCTCGACTTTTTTTCCCCAAGCCGTAGGCTTCTTGGCGCGGATAGCTTCCATTTGCCCATCCAAGCGGTGTGCATCCATAGGCGAAGTAGCCCGCACGCAAACCATCGCGAGCAGCAGTGACCCCGGGGTAAGCCTGGGCAGCGAGCTGCTCAAAGGCCAATACAGCTCGTTTGAGAGCAAGTATTCTTGAAGTTGAGGCAAGGCTTCATTCAAAAAACGTAGTTCTTGATTGTTCAATTTCATGGAGTTGGCTGGGCTGTCTGTTCCAACGCACGGCGAGTGATTAGATACCAGTCGGAAATCGTCAAGAAACGGTCAGATGTGTCAAAAAGCGGCGGCATTTGGGCATTACGCACTGTCTCGCTAACCCCGTAACTATAAACGGGAAAATACAGCGGCAGTGCAGGTAATTCCTTGGCAAAAATGACCTGGAAGTTCCGGTAAAGGCGTGCCCGAGCAGTGTAATCCGGATTGACACGCGCTTGCTCAATGTACTCACTAGCAGTCCGGTTGTCCCATTGGCTGTAGTTTTGCCCACCGGTTATTTCTGACTGATGCCAGAAGGGGTATGGGTCAGGATCCGGTGTGCGCATCAGGTTCAGATCAATCAGAGCAGCCTGATAAGTACGTGAAACCAGCCGTTCATTCACCAAAGTATCGTAAGCCACAGCTTCCAAGGTTACCTTGACGCCCAGCTGAGCCCAGTTTGCTTGGATAACCTGGGCAATAGACGCGTGCAATCGATCGTCTGGATAAAGCAGGGAAAATTCAAGGGGCTTGCCATCCTTGTTGGTCCGAACCTCACCACCCGCTGCAGGGATTTTGTATTCAGCATTCTTCAATAAATTGGTGGCAGCAATCGGGTCGTAATCCAAGTGCTCAATGTTTTCGTAATACGCCCAAGTACTTGGGAGGATCGGTCCATCAGCTACAATGGCTTGGCCTGCCAATAATTTATCCGCAATCTGCTGTCGGTTCAGCCCCACCAACAAGGCTCGGCGTAGGTTCGCATCCTGTAGAAAAGTCACTTCAGGATTATTCAAATTAAAAAATACTAGACTGAGTTCAGGGAGTCGGCTAGTATACAAGTTGAGAGTAGGTTCAGCCAGTGCCTGCGGCAGAATATCAGGCGTGATCTGGCTGATAGCGAGCACCTGCCCTTGACGATAGGCATCCAGCGCAGCTGAGGCGCTAGGGTAATAGCGAAAAATTACCTGGTCGATATAAGCCTTGCGTCCATAAAAGTTATCAAAGGCGCGCAGCTCCACTCCAGCCACCTGACCATTTTCCACAATCAGGCGCTCAAAACGATAAGGCCCAGATCCGACTGGCGCCAAATTGAAAGCTGCAGATGCCAATTGATCCGCTGGAGTACCTTCAAGGATATGCTTTGGAAGGAGACCAAAAGTCAGATAGTCAAGGAACGGAGCAAACGGTTCGGGCAGAATGAACTGGATGGTTTTTTCATTCAATTCTTTAATCTGTACCAATTTCCACATCTCACGAACATCAGCGGGGAACATAGACGCGTCGCTCTTAATCAGGTCAAGGGTAAAAGTAATGTCACCCACACTGACAGGAATGCCATCATGCCAAACCGCATTCGACCGAATGGAAAAATTATATATGGTGCCATCCTGAGAAACACCCCATGAATCAGCCAGCGCGGGCAGAGGCAAACCATGCGCGTCAAACGTCACCAGACTCGCAAATAACAAACGGTTAATATCACGATCAGCAGAGTTATTCTGATCGAGCAGTGGATTCAGCCGGCTAAGCGACCCCACCAGACCTTCAGTATAGACACCACCCTCCGCGGGTAGGGGGGTAAAAACCTGCTGCCCAGGTTCTGGCGTAAAGAGAAGAACGGCCACAACTAGAAATGTGACAATAACTACCAGAATTTGCCAACGCAATTTTTTTATCATAGAGAAACAAAGAAAGGCCTCTCCCCTGGCTGGTCAGCTTTTGGCACAACCTAGTGAAGCAGCCTCTCAATAGTATAAAAGTATTTCATCCCATTGCTCGTATGGGCTGGGACGTAATAGAGAATCAGCTTTTAATAAATATGGCAGCGATCGCGAGAATGAAGAACAGCACACTCAGTCCGATCGTTATATAAAACAAAGTGCGTTCAATACCGCGACGCACAGAATAGACCCCGCCTGTATCGGCGCCGGTGAGCCCACCCAAACCCGCACCCTTACTTTGCAAAATCACACTAAGGATCAGCGCTACAGACGTAATAATCAAGCCAATTTCAAGATATGTTTTCATTTTTTCTTTCTGCCTCCTGCGAATTTAACATTTTGATTATACTGCTCTTTTATGAGATTCGTAAGTCAAAAACAAGATTTACGGTACAATCGGTTCAATTGTCATCGGATCAAATTCCGAAATTCATTGAGGCTACAGCATGCAAGAACTTGTCGTCAGTCTGCACATGCACACCACATACTCGGATGGAACTGGTTCACATCAGGAAATTGCGCAGGCGGCTATCAAGGCTGGCCTAGACGCTGTCATCGTAACCGATCACAACGTATTTGTTAGCGGACCGGAACAGTATTATAAGGAAGGCAAACAGCGCATGCTTCTACTGGTTGGCGAAGAAATTCACGATCAGGCGCGCGTTCCACAGAAAAGCCATTTACTGGTTTTTAATGCTTGCCGTGAGCTATCCAATTTTGCCCATAACCCTCAAATCCTGATTGACAATGTGCGCCGCGAAGGCGGACTAGCCTTCATAGCGCACCCTTACGATCCTGAATGCCCACCCATCAAAGAAGATGACCTCTCGTGGGTAGATTGGCAGACTCAGGATTATACTGGAATCGAACTATGGAATAGTCTGAGCGAGCTCAAAATCCAGGGCAAAAGTTTCCTGCATATCCTATTCTATATTCTGTTCCCGACCTTTCTCAATCATCAGCCCCCACAACAACATCTGACCAAATGGGATGAACTACTCAACAACGGCAAAACGATTGTCGCAGTGGGTGGAGCAGATGCCCATGCTTTACATGTCAGCGCTGGCCTGCTGCACCGGACTGTTTACCCCTACGAATTCCACTTTCGCTGCATTACCACGCATCTTCTGACCCCCTCCGAGCTTACAGGTGACCTGGAAACCGATAAGAAGATGATCTATGAAGCCTTAGGTCACGGTCACTGTTTCGTGGCATACGACCTTCCAGGCTCCACACGCGGTTTCAATTTCACCGCGCAAGGGCGGGAGAGCACTGCATTGATGGGCGACGAGATTTCATCTGCTGGCGGAGTCACTTTAAATATTAAGCTGCCCAAAGTAGCTGAATGCCGCCTGATCAAGGATGGTAAGCTGCTCCAGACCTGGAACACCCGCGAAACCTGCACTCATATTACCTCAGACCCAGGTGTTTACCGTGTGGAAGTCTACCGCCAATTCCTGGCGCGCCGCTGCGGTTGGATTTTCAGCAACCCGATTTATGTTAAATAACAAAATATAAAATATATTTTATCCTTTCCAATTCCCCATTTATCGAGTAAACTCTAGCCCGCTTTTCATCGGTCGCACCTTCCGTGTGACCCTTTCCGCCTCTGGGTTGCGTCTCCGACGCTTTTACCAAGAGCTATCCCGAGGAAAGGAGGTTTTCCCCCTATGCGTAAGTACGAGTTGGTTTGCATTATCCACCCAGACTTGGACGAGAATGCTTTTAAAGCAGTTATCGAAAAGGTTAGCGGTTGGGTCACAGAAGCAAGCGGCAGCGTGGACAAGGTGGATGTGTGGGGCCGTCGTCGTATGGCTTATCACATCAACAAACAACGTGAAGGTCAGTATGTTTTACTGCACCTAAGCATGGATCCCGCCACTACCGCTCAATTGGAACGCAATATTCGCTTCCAAGAATCTGTGATTCGTTCGATGCTCACAGTAGTTGAATAATTCAGTATCCCGTCGGTATGGATGAATGCAAGGAGAAAATATGAGCCGGGGCTTGAATAAAGTGATGATCATTGGTCATTTGGGGCGTGATCCGGAAATGCGCTATACACCATCCGGCCGCCCCGTGACAACATTCACAGTAGCCACCAGTCGTTCATGGAATACGGTGGACGGTGAACGTCACAGTGAAACAGAGTGGTTTAACATCGTGGCTTGGGGCAATCTGGCAGAGATCTGTAAGCAGTATCTGACCAAAGGCCAACAGGTTTATATCGAAGGCCGCTTACAAACCCGCCGTTGGGAAGATAAAGAAGGCAATAAACACAACAGCGTGGAAGTTGTAGCTAACGAAATGATGATGTTGGGCGACCGCCGTGAAGTGGCCGCTTCGAACAACCACCCGGCAGAAGCATCCGAACAATCTGAAATCCCAACTACCGACGAGGATGAATTCCCCTTTTAGTATCTGGCTTACATCAAGTTGCCAGGTAAAACTGGTAGGAAGACCCCAATCATGATCCTGGTCTTTTCAAGTGATAGCAATGGGCTAAATTCCGCTGGTTTTCCTGAAATCGATATAAACATCGGGTACTAGTTTTGACTGCGGAGTTTCCAACCCGCAGGTGGAGATAATGTTATGGACTACAATCGTGATAGAGAAAGAGGAGGAGACGAAGGCGGACAAGGTGGCGAACGTCGCTATTTCTCGCGCCCTAAGATTTGTGCCTTCTGCTCTGATAAAAATTTGCACATCGATTACAAAGCTGTTGACATGCTAAAACGGTATGTTACCGAAGAGGGCAAAATCCGCCCACGCCGCCAAACAGGTACATGCGCCAAACATCAGCGCTCACTGGCCAGCTCGGTGAAGCGCGCCCGAAACATCGCCCTTCTACCTTACGTTGGCGCTGGCAGGGAAGACTAACAGCAACACAAAGTGGGGCATGTAGAGACGATCCTACAACGCTCTTAATGCCCCGCCTATTGTGTGAGATTCCTATGCCAAACCAAAAACATATCAACAAGAAGCACCTTGCCCATCTGGAAGTCATTCACCGCCAAGACCGGATTATCCGCATCAGCGCATTGGTTATTATGCTGCTGGTGGTGGGAATTGTCGGCTACGGTGTCCTAACCAACACAGTTCTGCTTCCTTACCGTGAAGTTGCCAGTGTAAACAACGACAAAATCACCGCGGGGGAATTCCAGACCCAAGTCAAGATCCAGCGCATCCAAGCCATTAACCGCTACATGCAGTACATACAGTATGCGCAAATGCTCGGCATTCAGGATCCTTTGAATGATTCCAATTTTGGTCCGGTCTTACAGCAGGATTCATCGCGACTCAATTCCACAGATGTGATGGGACAAGAAGTGGTTGACCTGCTAATCAATGACCGCCTGATCCGCCAGGAAGCCAAAAAACGTAATATCGCCGTCAGCAATGACGAACTGGAAAAAGCCTTACAGGAAAGCTTTCAATATTTTCCCAATGGCACACCAACCGTTACGCCCACTCCATCTGAGGTGGTTAACCCCCCGCTCAACCCAACATCCCTGGCGATTGTGACCATCACCCCTACTGCCTCGCCGGTGCCAACCTCAACACCTGACCCAAATGTCACGCCCACACAAGTTGTCCCAAATGAGCCAACAGCTACAACGGGTCCAACTGCCACCAATGAACCGACTGCTACAGCAGTTTCTGCGGACGGCTACAAAACCTTGCTCACTGAACGCGTTGACAGTCTAAAGAAAGATACTGGTATGGATGAAACCGGTTACCGCCGCCTGGTCGAGACAAGTCTGCTACGCGATAAGCTCATGGCAGATATCACTAAGGACCAGAAACCCCTCCAGGAAGAGGTCTGGGCCCGTCACATCCTCGTCATAACCAAAGAAGAAGCCGATGCTGTGCTCGTACGGTTGAAAGCTGGCGAGGACTTTGCCAAAATTGCTGCTGAAGTCTCGACGGATACCGGCACAAAAGACAAAGGTGGTGATCTGGGCTGGTTCGGAAAAGGCGCGATGGTGGCCCCTTTTGAAGAAGCCGCTTTTGGGCTGAAAGTTGGACAGATCAGCGATCCTGTCCAGAGCGATTTCGGTTTCCACATCATCCAGGTAATTGGACATGAAGATCGTCCTCTGGCTCAACAACAGTTCACAACCAATAAGCAAACCGTATTCAACGATTTCCTGAAAAAATTGCGCGAAACTTCCGACGTTAAAATCTACGATATTTGGAAAACTATCGTCCCGACTGAACCAGCACTACCCGCCACGGGACAGTAGGCATTGGAAAGTCACCCGGCTTTTGTGCGGACGGAAGTCGGAAAATGTTACAAAAACGCCTCTCTTTTATGGAGAGGCGTTTTTGTTATAAAGAATGACCTTCGGCAAAGCAATACCGCAGCTATGCCAAATTCCCCAATAACTCGTCACTCACTTCATCCAACTTGAGTGAAATCTGCTGGCTAGCCGAATCCCGGCCCATCGTGATACCGTAAATCACATCCGCCACCTGCACTGTGTTACGGTTATGAGTAACGACAATGAACTGCGTGGTCTGGCTAAGTTCGGCAAGCAAATCACGGAAACGTCCTACATTTGCCTCATCGAGCATGGCGTCTACCTCATCCATCACGCACACAGGTGTAGGTGAGACCTTGAGAAGCGCAAAGACCAACGAAATCGCGGTCAATGACCTCTCACCGCCCGAGAGCAGCGACAATCCCTGCTCGCGGCGCCCAGGTAGCTTGGCTTCAATATCAATACCAGTTTCTGTCAGGTTATCAGGATCAGTAAGCACTAAGCGTGCTGATCCACCACCGAACAGGCGTGTAAAGATAGACTTAAACTCGACCGCAACTGCTTCGAAGGTCTTAAAAAACTCTCGCCTGGTTAGCACATCCAGTTCAGCAATAACCTCACGCAAGTCCGACTCCGCCTGCTTGAGATCATCCACCTGGGTGGTCATAAACTCAAATCGTTCTTTAACTGATTCGTATTCCTGCTGGGCTTCCATATTCACAGCACCCATTCGCCGAATCTGGGCGCGTTTTTGCATCAGGCTGTCTTCCAGATCAGGAGAGAGCTGAGTAATATAAGGCAGCGTCTCTACCATATCACCCAATGGAAGTGGCACCGCTCCGGTAATTTTTGCTTCATACTCAAACTGGACCAGACCGAAATCTTCCTCTACTCGCCGTTTCAGGCTTTCGAGCGCTTCCTGTTTGCGGTTCAGATCGATTTGTATGGTCGAATGAATACGCTCCACGCTGGCCAGCACACGTTGAGCTTGTACCTCTTGTTCTTGCAGGTCAGTCTCCTGTTTCTCCGCTTCGGCTAGGTCTGTCTCAGCCGGATCGATTAAAACACGCAGCGTTTCGATCTCTTTACGCAAATTCTCCTCTTGAGCCTGCAATGTGCTTTTCTGCGCATCCAGCTGGCCAAAGGCAGTCACAATTTCACTTCCGCGGCGATTTGCTTCCGTTTGCTGTTTTAGTATCCTTTCAAGCACTTGTTCACGATCGCTCTGACGCGCGCGGGCATCATTCACCGTTCTCTGCGAGACAGATACTCTCGCGCCCCAATACGTTACCTGCGAAGTCATCTCGTCAAGGGTCAGACCAGCCATCTGCCCGTTCATCTTGCGCATCACATCCTGTGAATCAGCCAGTTTTTCTTCCACATCCTCAAGTTGCAGGGTCGTCTCGGTGCGATCACGTTCCGAGCTTGCCACCTCATTCTTAAGTGTTTCCTTTTGAGCAGACTGAAAATCCCGCTGCCGCCTGGCTGATTCTGTTGCCAGGGAAACCTGTTGTTCGCTGCTGGTTGCTTCATTAAGAACCTTGCGCGCCAATCGCATGGCTTCTTCATGAGTTTCAATCTCTTTTTGCGCAGCTGCCAGGTCAACCGAAAGACCAGATAATACATCGGTCAACACGTTTAGAGCTGATACCGTTTTATCCAGGCGCTCGATCATCTCTCTTTTTTCTCGAGGACGACTCAGCGCTGCCGCGCGAGTCTCACGCCCGGCAACAATTAGTCCATCCGGACGAAATACTTCACCGGTCAGGGTTACATAGCGCAGATTCGGAGCTTGGGCCCAAAGTCTTCGAGCAGTCGCCCGATCCTGCACAATAAATGTGCATCCCAATAACATCTCCACCGCAGGGCGCAACTCGGCTTTTGTTTTGACTAGATTAGATGCCAGCCCAATGATCGCATCACCCTCCAGAAATTTGACTTTTTCAACCGCAGGAATCGTATCGAGCGGCAAGATAACAGCCCGCCCAGATGACTTTTCCAACAACTCAAGGGCATCATCAACACCACGGCGAGATTCAATCAGGACCACGTCAAACGCATCCCCCAGTGCAGCAGCAATAGCTGTTTCATAAACTGCCGGGACATCTAGCGCGGTAGATAACAAGCCCTGGGCTCCACTGAGCTTAGATTCGCGGGCAGCGTCCAACAAGAAACGCGCGCCATCCGCAAAACCGGATAATGACTTTTCCGCCTGTTCAATCACATCCAACTGTGCCTGCAGTCGTGTTTGTTCTCCGGCCTTAACATTGCGCTCATCTTGGCACGCCCGGCGCTCACCATCAAGCTCATTCGATTTCTGGCGCAAGGCAATCAGGTCAGTTTCGGCCTGGTGAAATTTCGCATCAGCCTGTTGCCTGTTTTTTTGAGCAACAATTAGTTTTTTCTCGGCAGCCCTACAGGTTTCTTCAGCAATGGCAATCACAAGATCGGCCGCCTTAAGCTTCTCACGCTGTGAGTCGATACGAGTCTTGAGTTCGTTCAAGTGCGCCTGGTGGTTAGCCCGGCGCGAATTTAGATTATTGAGGTTTTGACGAGCGCTATTCAACTTCTGTTCCACCCCGGCGCGTTCAAATTGGCGGACTCCAAGCGCAGCCTTTGCACTTGTTTCATGCGCCTTGGCATCTTCAGCCTCGGTCTGTGTATGCTTATACTCAGAACGAGATTCATCCACACGCTCCTTCGCTACGTGTTCTTCATCTGCCAAGCGCAGTTGTTCAGAGGTGGCATTCGCGCGGCTTTCCGTCAAGGAACGTCGGCGCTCTTCAAGTACAGCCAACTCGCGGTTGATAGTCTCACTCTGGTTGTGCAGTCCAGCAGATTGTCGGTGCCATTCATTCAAACGCGTTCGTAGATCCACAAGGCGCAAACGTGTTGCGCTAAACCCATTGGTTAGGTTGTGATAATTTTGGCGGGCTTCGGTAAGTTTTAGCTCCTGCTGGCGCGCATTCTCCTGAGCCTCGGTCAATTCCTTTTGCGAACGGTGCCAATGAAAACCGTACCATTCCCGCAGGACCAGCTTCAGGTCTGCCTGGATCTGGAGATAATCCTGGGCGCGTTTCGACTGTTTTTCTAGCCCACGTAAGCGGGGTTCAAGTTCAGCCAGGATATCCAGTACCCGTTCAAGATTGCGCTGAGTATTCTCAAGACGGCGCAGCGATTCCTCTCGGCGCGAGCGGTACAACCCAATTCCCGCAGCCTCCTCAAACAAACGACGGCGTTCATCA
>CAZHWV010000152.1:0-10438 GCA_964536185.1 uncultured Anaerolinea sp.
CTGGAGACACTGGTCAACACCCGTGTGTTGGTGCGCACGGCCCGTGAGGTTTCCTGGAACAACCCCCAATCTCCGCTCCGCACCCTTGTCAACTCTCCAGAGTCAATTACCACGGATGTGGTTTTTCAGGCTTACCTTGCCGGTGATCCCGATTTACAACAAAAGGCGCTTGACATGGCTCGTTATCTTGGTGTGGTGATTGCTAATATCGTTGGCTTGATGAATGTTGAGAGTATTCTGATTGGCGGGAGCCTTTCACAATTGGGTCAGCCTTTCCTGGATGCTATCCGTGACGAGTTCTACAGGCGTCTTAGTCCCATGCTGCACACTCGCGTGAAGATTGAGATGAGCAGCCTGGGCAAGGATATTGTTATCAAAGGCGCGGCAGCGCTTTTACTCACCAATGAATTGGGGCTGGTTTAATGGATTACATTCCGGGAAATGCCATGCAGAAATATGGCCAGGCTATACAGGTCTTGCAGACGCGTATTTTGGAGAGCCAGCGTGATAGCTTGTGCATGCTGGCCAGTCGCATGGCCGATACGGTCCAGTTGGGCCGGCGGATTTTCCTGTTTGGCAGTGGACATTCTCATCTGATGGCTGAGGAAGCATTTTATCGCGCGGGCGGGCTGGCCGCCGCCACCCCGGTGTTTTCATCTGCCCTGATGCTGCACGAGGATGCGCATTTAAGCAGCCGTCTGGAACGAACTCCGGGTGTGGCTGCTGGATTGCTTGAACGCTACCGGCCCGCAGCGGGAGAGATGCTGTTTGTTTTCTCGAACAGCGGTGTAAATTATCTGCCGGTCGAGTTGGCGCTGGAAGCCAAAAAACACGGTCTGTACGTGGTTTCGGTCAGTTCTCTTTCCTACGCAAAAATTGCGCCGCAATCAGCGCTGGGAAAACGTCTTGATCAAGTTGCCGACCTGGCTCTGGATAACGGCGGGCTTCCGGGCGATGGGCTTGTTGAGCTAGAAAATTGCGAGTGGAGGGTTGGGCCAAGTTCCACCGTTATCGGTGCGCTGCTCTGGAACAGTTTGATGGTTGAATGTATCGCCGCCTTGCAGGCGCGGGGCGTCAGCAATGACAAACTGCCTGTTTTTGCCAGTCTGAACATGCAGGGCGCAGCAGAACATAATGCGGTCTTGCTGGCTGAGTGGCGCAAGATCAATCCACATTTATAAGCTATGGACACGATCGCGATTGGAATTGACCTGGGAGCGACGAAAATTGCCGCCGCGTTGGTAACGGGGAGCGGGCAGGTTCTCTCAACCCGGACCCTGGCGACGGCTCCTGAGCAAGGTGTCAATCCGGTAATTGAGCGGATCGCAGTCCTTGCGAATGAATTGAGCCAGGAAGCCGCCAATCTCCAATTGAGTTTGCTCGGAATTGGGATTGGCTCGCCGGGTGTGGTTGACCCTCAGGCAGGAACGGTTTATAACGCGGTTAACCTGGGTTGGCAGGATGTACCCCTGGCCGATGAAGTGCAGCGCCGCTTGAAACACCCTCTGCCGGTCTGGGTCCAAAAAGACGGAAATGCGAGTGCGATCGGTGAGTATATTTTTGGCGCGGCGCAGGCCTGCCCGGATTTTCTCTATTTGTGTATCGGGACGGGTCTGGGTGGCGGTTTATTTGCCGGTGGGCAGCTCATTACGGGCGCGGACTGCAACGCCACTGAAGTTGGGCATATCTCGCTTGATCCACAAGGGCGCGAGTGTGTTTGCGGGCTGAGAGGCTGCGCCGAAACGGTGCTTTCTGGCAGTGGGCTGGTCGCTCTTTTTAAAACCCTGGGCCGGGCTGGCGCAGGGCAGGGCAGCCTGGCGTTGGAAAATATCAACCCGGCCGCGATTATTCAGGCTGCCCAAAACAATGATGCCCTGGCGCTGGCAACCCTGGCCGAGATGGGTCGCCAGTTGGGAATTGTGATTGCATTTTGCGCGGCGGTGACAAACCCGTCGTTGGTCGTAATTGGCGGTGGTCTGGGTCTGGCGGTATTTGACCTGATAATCCCGCGCGCAAGAATGGAACTGGAAAGACGTGTATTAAAGGCCAGCCATGCCAGATTGCGAATTGTGCCTTCGCAGCAAAAATCGAGCGCGGTGGGCGCGGCCAGCCTGGCCTGGTATTTCAGTGAAAGGAGGTGAGAAAAGCGAAACAAAGTCTTTTACTGGTGTTACCCTAAACCTGATTTGGTCAACTAATCTACTTTTACCCTGCAAGAAGGAGAAGAATATGCGTAAGACACTGATTTTTGTAAGCCTGCTCGTGGTTGTTTCCATGTTGCTTGCCAGCTGCGGCACCCCCGCCCCGGCGGCTACTGAAGCTCCGGCTCAACCGGCTGCCACCACTGCGCCCGCGGCCCCCGCTGCCACCACCGCGCCTGCGGCTCCCGCTGCCGAAAAGGTGACCATCACCATTGAAAGCTGGCGAAATGATGACCTGTCGATCTGGCAGGATCAAATTATCCCTGCTTTTGAAGCCAAAAACCCCAATATCCATGTGGTCTTTGCGCCGAGCGCTCCCGCCGAATATAACGGCGTGCTCAACACCAAGCTCGAAGGCGGCACCGCTGGCGATCTGATCACCTGCCGTCCCTTTGATGCCTCCCTGAGCCTGTTCCAGAAAGGCTACCTGGCTGCCCTGACCGATCTGCCCGGCCTGGAAAACTTCGGTGATGTGGCCAAGTCGGCCTGGATTACAGATGATGGCAAGACCACCTTCTGCGTCCCGATGGCCTCGGTCATCCACGGTTTCTTCTATAACAAGGATATGTTTGACAAGTACGGCATCCAGGAACCCGCCACGCGTGACGAGTTCTTTGCTGCGCTGAAGACCCTCAAAGACAATGGCGAAACCCCGATCGTGATGGGCACAGCCGACCAGTGGGAATCGGCCACGATGGGCTTCCAGAATATCGGCCCGAACTATTGGATGGGTGAGGAAGGCCGCAAGGCGCTCATCGCTGGCACCGGAAAATACACCGATGCCGCTTATGTCCAGACCTGGACTGATCTGAAAGACTGGGCTCCTTACCTGCCGGAAGGTTACCAGGCTGTCAAATATCCGGATGCGCAGAGCTTGTTCACCTTGGGCAAGGGCGCCATTTACCCGACCGGCTCGTGGGAAATTAGCCAGTTCGAAAAAGATGCCACCTTCAAGCTGGGAATTTTCAACCCCTACGTGCAAAAAGCTGGTGATACCTGCTATATCAGCGACCATACCGACATCGCTATGGGCATGAATGCCGCTACCAAGTACCCCGCTGAAACCAAGGTCTTTTTGGAATGGATGACCTCGCAGGAATTTGCTGAGCTTTACAGCAACGCCTTGCCCGGTTTCTTCACCCTCTCCAACTATAAGATCACCCTCAAGGATCCGCTGGCCAATGAGTTCCTGGGCTGGCGCCAGACTTGCAAGTCGACCATCCGTGACTCCTACCAGATTCTTTCTCGCGGTGAACCCAACCTGGAGAATGAACTCTGGCGTGTCAGCGCGGCGGTGATGAACCTGACGATCACCCCTGAACAGGCTGCCAAGGAAATTCAAGACGGCCTGGATAAGTGGTACAAGCCTTAATTCTATCTCCATGATTTTCCCTGGAGGTTTGTGGCTCAGGCTGCAAACCTCCAGGCTCCCTTCTTTAGTACGCGAGAGTCCCGCTTCTGCACGTGATTGGAGGCAGCCATGTACGAACGTAAAAAATTCCCCAGTTATATTCTTGTTTTCATCGCGCCTGCCGTTATTATCTATTCCATCTTCATGGTTTATCCTTTGCTCAACTCGCTCAGGATGAGTTTTTTTACGCTGACCGCCGATAACCGGGAAGTTTTTGCCGGGTTGGATAACTATATCAAGTTGTTCACCAGTTCCAACTTTGCTCCGCGTTTTTCAGGCGCGCTTAAGAACAATTTCATTTTCTTCGCCATCCACATGGTTGTGCAGAACTCCATTGCGCTGATGTTGGCGGCACTGGTTTCAAACGAAAAACGGCGCGGGGCAACTTTTTACCGCACCGTTTACTTCATGCCAACTGTTCTTTCCGTGGTCATTATTGGTTTTATCTGGAACCTGATTTTGAACCCGCTCTGGGGTGTCAGCAAAAGCATTTTGGGCGTTTTCCAGTTGGGGTTTTTGTTCAAGCCCTGGCTGGGGCTGGCCTCCACGGCTCTGCCGACGGTTGCGCTGATCTCGGTCTGGCAGTTTATTGGCATCCCGATGATTCTGTTCTATGCAGCCTTGATTGCCATCCCGGAAGAGTTAATGGAAGCCGCCACCGTGGATGGCGCCACGAGCTGGGATGTTTTCTGGCGGATTAAATTTCCGCTTATTTTGCCCAGTGTTGGCATTGTCTCAATTCTGACTTTTGTGGGCAATTTCAACGCCTTTGACCTGATCTATACCATGAAGGGCGCCAATGCCGGCCCTGATTTTGCCACCGATATCATGGGCACCTTCTTTTACCGGACTTTTTTTGGTCAGCAGCTTCAATTGGGCGATCCTTCCATGGGCGCGACGGTTGCGGCGATGATGTTTCTGATTATCCTGACTGGCGTTTTGCTTTACACCTTCGTCTGGCAGCGCCGCGTCCAGAACATTGAAATGTGAGGCCCGTATGAATACCACCTCCCAACCCTATCGCGTCGAATCGACTGGATACAAGCTCCGCAAATTTATTGGAGTGGCTATTCCCCAGTTTATTTTGATGGTTTACACGATCATCGCCCTGTTTCCCATTTTCATGATCGTGATCAACTCGTTTAAAGCCAAAAAATATATTTTCGGTTCGCCGTTTTCCCTGCCAACGCCGACGACTTTTGATTTGATCGGCTACAAAACGGTGATCGAGCGTTCTCACTTTGGCACATACTTCACCAACAGCTTGATTGTAACGATCACATCTTTGCTGTTGACCCTGTTAATCGGCGCGATGGCGGCTTTCGCCCTTTCGGAGTATAAATTTAAAGGCAATACGCTGCTGGCGATTTACCTGTCCCTCGGGATCATGATCCCCATCCGCCTTGGCACAGTCGGCATTCTAAATCTGATGGTCAGCTTTAACCTGGTTAACACGCTGCTTGGGTTGATTTTGGTCTATATCGCCCAATCTTTGCCGATGACGATTTTTATTCTCAGTTCGTTCATGCGCCAGGTGCCAAAGGAACTTAAGGATGCGGCGCGCATTGACGGGGCCAATGAATATCGCATCTTTGGGCTGGTGATCCCGTTGGTGCGCCCGGCCATCGGCGCGATCGGCATCTTTACCATGATCCCGATTTGGAATGATTTGTGGTTCCCGCTCATTCTGGCTCCGAGCATCAAAACCGCCACGGTTACCCTGGGTGTCCAGCAATTTCTCGGCCAGTTCGTCAGCGATTGGAATGCTGTTTTAGCTTCTCTGACCCTGGCCATGATCCCGATCCTGATCATTTACCTGGTCTTCTCGCGCCAGATGATCCGCAGTATTACTGCCGGGGCGCTCAAGTAACGGGAATAATGTACCTATCTCAGGCTCTTTGCATTTCTATGCTGATCAGAACGCGGATAAAATCTGATGTGGCGGATTCTCGCTGATTATTTTTGGCACAGGAGGCTGGCATGAAAGTTGGAATTGCTGGCGTTGGTTTCATGGGCACCGTCCATGCTGCAGGTTGGGCTGAGACAGGCGCTGAAATTGTCGGTTTTGTGGCCGAAACGATCCAGGAAGCTGGAGACCTGGCAAAACAATACCAGGTCAAAATTTATCCGGATCTGGCGGCCATGCTGCCAGACGTGGACGTGGTCGATATCTGCACGCCCACGCATCTGCACCTGGCCATGACCCTGCAGGCCGCCGCCGCTGGCAAACACATCGTTTGCGAGAAGCCGCTGGCGCGGACCAGCGCCCAGGCGCTGGAAATGGTCCAGGCCTGCCGCAAAGCAGGGGTTAAGCTGTTGGTTGCGCACGTTGTCCGTTTTTTCAACGAATATTCACTGGCCAAGGCGAGCGTGCTGCGCGGCGATATTGGCAAACCCGGCGTCATCCGGCTCAGCCGGGGCAGTTTCCGCCCAAAGAAACCAGCCGGAAATTGGTTTTTGGATGAGGCCAAATCGGGGGGGATCCTGATGGATTTGATGATCCATGATTACGATTATGCCCGTTGGATTGCCGGGGATGTCGAGAGTGTTTTTGCTAAAAAGGTGACCAGCGGGCATCCCGCTGCGCCGGTCGATTATGGCCTGGTCATTCTCAAACACCGCAGCGGCGCGCTCGCGCACATCGCTGGATCCTGGGCTTATCCCCCGCCTACCTTCCGCACCCATTTGGAAATTGCCGGGGATGGCGGCTTGATTGAATTTGATTCTGCCGATACTGCCCCTATTCTAAACCTGATCGCCCGGGCTGCTGGCGAGTCTCCGGATGTGGGTTTACCCTCCAGCCCGGTTTCCGAGAGTCCCTACACCACCCAGATCAAGGAATTCTACGCTGTCTTGCTCGGCGAAAAGGAACCGCGTATTCTGGCTGAGGACGGCCTGGCAGCAGTCCAGATCGCCGAAGCTGCCATCCAATCTGCGGCCAGTGGAAGAGCGGTGCTGCTTGAATCTTACCAGGGCGCGGAGGTGTTCTCATGAAAATTGGCATCCTTAGTTTTGCCCACCATCATGGCGAGGCCTATATTGCCAACCTGCGGGCCATTCCCGGTGTGGAAGTCTGCGGCGTGGCTGATGAGGATCCTATCCGCGGGCAGCGTTTTGCCCAGGACTACGGCGCGCCTTTCTACCAGACTTACGCAGATCTGCTGGACAGCAAGCCCGACGGGGTGATTATCTGCTCTGAAAATGCCCGGCATCTGGCGCTGGTCGAGATGGCGGCGGCTTACAAGGTCAATGTGCTCTGTGAAAAGCCGCTGGCCGCCAGCCTGGCAGATGCCCGGGCTGTGGTGGATGTCTGCGCCCGTTCAGGTGTTTTATTGATGACGGCTTTCCCCATGCGCTTCAGCGCCCCGTTAATGGAGGTTAAAGCGCGCCTTGATTCTGGCGAGCTTGGCCAGGTTTATTGTTTTAATGCCACCAACCAGGGTGAATTGCCGACCAAGCACCGCGCCTGGTTTGTTGACCCTTTATTGGCGGGTGGCGGCGCCTTGATGGATCACACCGTTCACCTGGTCGACATCATGCGCTGGTACCTGGGCAGCGAAGCCAGCGAAGTCTACGCCCAGGCCAATAAAATTTTTCATGCGGACGAGGTGTCCGTGGAAACCGGTGGGTTGGAGATGATCACTTTCCAAAATGGTGTGTTTGCCAGCATTGATGCTTCCTGGTGCCGCCCGCCGTATTGGCCCACCTGGGGCGGACTGACCTTTGAGATGGTCACCGAACGCGGCGCGGTCATCGTTGACGGTTTCAAGCAGAACATCACGCTCTACAACCATGCCAACCAACGTCCGGTCTGGCAGTACTGGGGCTCGGATATGAACCAGGCCATGATCAGCGAATTTGTTTCCGCCATCCACTCCGGGCGTGAGCCAGCCGTGACTGGCCTGGACGGATTGCGAGCCGTGGAGGTGACCCTGGCAGCCTACGAATCAGTCCGCACCGGTCAACCGGTCAGGCTCGAAAGTGGATCGGATTCAATTTAACCTGGCCTGATGCTCTTTTTTTGCGCCCATCATGGATTCTGACCAAGGCCAGAATCCATTGCTTATGTTCTGCCCCGCAAGTGGTGATTTAGCGGATGTATTATCCGCTAAATCACCACAAAAAAAACTTCTTCTTTTCTAAAGTTCAAGTTTGTTGCTCTGCGTTTTTTTATGGTCATCCTAACCCGACCAAAGCCAGCCACCTTTGCCTATGTTCTGCCCCGCAAGTGGTGATTTAGCGGATGCACTACCCGCTAAATCACCACAAAAAAACTTATTCTTCGCCGAAATTCTCGGGTAGCCAGCAGCACAGGACAAGATCGCGCGCGGCTTTGACCTCGTCCATGCGCCCAAAGGGCGTGTCGTGTGGAGCGGTCTTGATGATCTCCGGGTTGGTCTTGGCTTCGCCGGCGATGGCAATCAGCGCCTCGGTGAAGGCATCCAGGGTCTGCTTGTTCTCCGTCTCGGTCGGCTCGATCATCAAGGCTTCGTGGACGATCAGCGGGAAGTAGTTCGTTGGTGGGTGGAATTTGTAATCCATCAGGCGCTTGGCGATATCCAGCGCGCGGATGTCGCTGCCCGCGAAGCGGCCTTCCATGACGAACTCGTGCATGCAGATGCGGTCGAAGGGCACAGTGTAATGCTTCTTCAGGCGGGCCATCAGGTAGTTGGCATTCAGCACCGCGTACTGCGAAATGGCCTTGAGGCCATCTGGCCCATGCATGGCGATGTAGGTGTAGGAACGAATGATCGCGCCAAAGTGACCGTGGAAGGCCTTCATGCGGCCAATGGTCTGTTTGGGGGTTTCGTAGCCATACAGCGGCGGGGTTTCGTCGTCGGCCTCTTCCAGGATGCAGATGAGCGGCGAGGGCAGGAACTCAGCCAGGCGTTGGCTGACACCCACCGGGCCCGAACCCGGGCCGCCGCCGCCATGTGGCACGGCAAAAGTCTTGTGCAGGTTGAAGTGCATCACGTCGAAGCCCAGGTCGCCGGGGCGGACGATGCCCAGCAAAGCATTCAGGTTGGCGCCGTCGCCATACATCAGGCCGCCGCAGTCGCGCACCAGCTTGACCACTTCCACGATATGCTGGTCGAACAGGCCAAGGGTGTTCGGGTTGGTCAACATCATACCCACGACCGTCTCATCGCAGGCGGCCTTGAGCGCGGCCAGATCCACGTTGCCATCCGCATCCGAAGGGATGGTGACAACTTCCATGCCGAGCATCCCGGCTGAGGCCGGGTTGGTGCCGTGTGCGGCATCTGGGATGAGCATCTTGTTGCGCTGGTGTTCGCCGCGTGCCTTGTGATAGGCGCGCATCATCAGCACGCCGGTAAATTCACCGTGTGCGCCGGCGGCGGGTTGCAGGGTGACGGCCTCGAAGCCGCTGATCTCTTTCAGCCATTCTTGCATCTCGAACATCAGCGCCAGGTTGCCCTGGACGGTTTCGATGGGCTGCAGTGGGTGGCTGTAGACGAAGCCGGGCAGGCGGCAGGTGTCCTCGTTGATCTTGGGGTTGTACTTCATCGTGCACGAGCCCAGCGGGTAAAAGCCTTCATCTACGCTGTAGTTATAGCGTGAAAGGTGCATGTAATGGCGGACCACATCCACCTCAGCCAGTTCTGGCAGGGGCAGTTCCGCGCGCAGCAAGGAAGCGCTGGGCAGGTCATATTCCGGCACGTCTGAGTCCGGGAAGGTTACCCCGGTGCGGCCAGGCGAGGACAATTCAAAAAGGGTTGGCTCAGGCATGGACGGCCTCCTTTAATACTTCCACCAGCAGGTCGATTTCTTCCCTGGTGTTCATCTCGGTCACCGCCACCAGTAAATGGTCTTTAAGGGCCGGGTAATCCTTGCCCAGGTCGTAACCACCCAGGATGCCGTGTTCGAGCAGGTGCGCGTTGACTTCTTCGACGGGCTGTCCCAGGCACAGGACGAACTCGTGAAAGAAGGGTTGTTCAAAGCACAGGCGCATGCCAGGGATCTGGCTAAGTTGCTCTGCGGCATAGTGAGCCTTTTGGTAACACAGGTTGGCTACCTGCTGCAGGCCGGCTTTGCCGACCACGGAAAGATAGACCGCCGAGCCGAGCGCGAGCAGGCCCTGGTTCGAACAGATATTGGAAGTGGCTCTTTCGCGCTTGATGTGTTGTTCGCGCGCGGTCAGGGTCAGGACGTAGGCTTTTTGGCCGCGTGAATCAATGGTTTCACCCACCAGGCGTCCGGCCATTTTGTGGACGTACTTCTTTAGAGTCGTGAAAAAGCCCAGCGACGGGCCGCCAAACCAGAGCGGCAGGCCGAGGGGTTGGCCTTCGCCGACGACAATATCCGCGCCCATCTCGCCTGGGGTCTTGAACATGGCCAGGGCGGTCGGGTTGGCCACCACGCAGGCCAGGGCGCCCTGGGCGTGAGCCGCCTGGATGAGCTGGGTGTAATCGAAAACGCGCCCGAAGAAATCGGGGTACTGGACAATGACCAGGGCCGTATCCTGATCCAGCAGGGGCAGCAGGGCTTCCGGTCCGGCTTGCAGATCGGCACTGGCCTGGTCACCGGCCACGTTCAAATCCATGCCCTGGGTATAGGTGCGGACTGTCTCGCGGTACTGCGGGTGCACGGCGGCTGAGAGCACCACCTTGCGCCGTTTGCCACGGAAGTTGGAAAAGGCATGTTGACGGCTTCGGCTGTGGCTGTGGCGCCATCGTAGTGCGAGGCGTTGGAGAGTTCCATGCCGGTCAGTGCGGTCATCAGGGATTGATATTCAAAGATGGCTTGCAGGGTGCCTTGCGAAATTTCGGGCTGGTAAGGCGTGTAAGCAGTGTAGAACTCGCCCCGG
>CAZHWV010000153.1:0-10263 GCA_964536185.1 uncultured Anaerolinea sp.
GAAGGATGACTTTTTGGGAATGATCTCGCATGAAATCCGCACCCCGGCCAACGGAGTTCTGGGAATCGGTGAACTGATCATTGACCTATGCCCGGAATCGGATGAATGCAGCCAATTAAGCGTGGGCTTCCGCGAGAGCAGCCTGCGCTTGCGCAACCTGATTGAGGATGCAAACTTGATCGCCAACCTGGATGAGCTGAACCTGCACACCAATGCGTCCCTTTCCTTGGCGACAATGCTTGCCCGGCTGCGCGCCAGCCTGGCGGGACTACTGCAGGTGTCGATGGAGGCGGGTTTCCCGCTGGAGACCGTGTTCATCCAGGGCGATCAGAGCCTGCTGCAGCGCGCCCTGGAAAACATGCTGCGCCTGGCAGCCGCTTTCTCCCTGGATAAGCAGCGGGTCGTCATGACCGGCAGGCTGGAGGCGAGAAGCCTGCGGCTGCATCTCGATTTGCAAGCCCTGTCACTCTCAGAGGCGGCGCTTGCCAGCTTTTTCGAGATCGAATCCCCGGTACGCTTCGCCTCAGCAGCGGAACCGTTGGGACTGGCCCCGATTGTAGCCCACAAAATCATCTGCGCATTGGGCGGCGAACTGACCCTGGTCAAAGGGGCGGGCAGGAGCGGCTCTTTGGAAGCCATGCTGCTGCGCGAGCCGGACGAAAAACAACATGCCTGAGAGAGACCTTTCCAACGCAGGCCGTAGCCCTTTCTAACCCGCCATCTCAGAACAGGATTGGATAAGAACCTGATGACAAAAATCTATGATTATGTAATTATCGGATCCGGGTTCGGCGGGAGTGTTTCAGCCATGCGCCTGGCAGAAAAAGGCTATACCGTGCTGGTGCTGGAAAAGGGCAAGCGCTTTGCTGACCAGGATTTTGCCAAACGCAACTGGCAATTTTGGAAATATCTTTGGGCACCGGCCATCCGCGCCTATGGAATCTTGCAGATCAGTATTCTCCGCGGCGTGATGGTTCTGCACGGAGCCGGCATCGGCGGCGGCAGCCTGGGTTACGCCAATGTATTGGAAATCCCCAGCGCAGAGACCTTCGCCACCCCGGCCTGGAATACACCTGTAAAATGGGGTCAGCTACTTGGGCCGCATTATCAATCAGCCAGGAAGATGCTAGGCGTAGCCCAAAACCCGAAACTGTGGAAGGCTGATGAGGTGCTCCAACAGATGGCCTTAGAACGCGGCAGAGCAGGCACTTTCCGCGCCACAGAAGTGGGCGCATTCTTTGGAGAGGCCGGGATAAACATCGCGGATCCTTTTTTTGGCGGCGAAGGGCCCGAGCGAGCCGGCTGCCAACACTGCGGTGGTTGCATGGTCGGCTGCCGCAACAACGCAAAAAACACCTTACCCAAGAACTACTTGTATTTTGCCGAAAAGCATGGCGCGCAGGTAAAGTCGGAAGTGGAAGTGGTCGATGTGCGCCCGCTGAGCACAGACGGTGGTGCGCGTTATACGCTCAGCTACCGTTCATCGACAACAGCCTTTGCCCGGCAGGCAAGTGTCCAGGCAAAGAATGTCATCTTTTCAGCTGGGGTGATGGGCACGATCAAGCTGCTGCTTGACCTGCGGGATGTCAAAAAATCATTGCCGGAATTATCCCCGCGCCTGGGCGACGTGGTGCGCACAAACAGCGAAGCCTTGCTTGGCTCAATCGCCCGCAAAGCTGATATTAATTACTCGCAGGGTGTTTCCATTTCGTCAATCTTCAATACCGATGATATCACGCGCATCGAGCCGGTTCGCTATCCGGATGGCTCTTCATTGATGCGCTTTATATCCGCCCCATTGATCGACCTGCAGGCTGGGATTTTCCGCAGGATAATTGATTCGCTGGGCTGGATCATACGCCATCCGCTTGATTTTGCGCGCTCGATGATCCTGCCTGGGTGGGCGCACAATGCGACCATCTTGCTCGTTATGCAGCATGCCGATAACCGTATGCGTTTTCGCAGCGGGCGCAGCGTCTGGACGCTCTGGCGCACAGGCCTGGTCACCGAGAAGGAACCAGGCTACGAGATCAATGCGCAGGTACGGGGTTCACATGAGCTGGCGCGCGATTTTTCTGCGCGCACGAATGGCGTGGCAATGGGTTCATTAGGAGAAAATTTACTCAACCTGCCTACCACAGCGCATATTTTGGGCGGCGCCCCTTTTGGCCCAGATGCCAGACAAGGCGTGGTGGCTGAGAATTTTGAAATCCACAATTACCCAGGTCTGTTTATCATTGACGGATCGATTGTGCCGGGTAACCCTGGCGTAAATCCAAGCCTGACGATCACAGCCCTGGCAGAATATGCGATGAGCATGGTAACACCCAGGCCAGACCATCAATAATAACCTCGAACACGGATTATGCCAGCCTCTCCCCGAAAAAAAAGAGATGATTTCCACGCTCATTTCCAGAAAAAAGGGGCGATTTTGGCCAGGTTCGTAGTATGATTTGAGAAAAGGCGAAGCTTTATGCCTATTCAGGGCTTCTTTTGATTTCTCATTTCAGCAGACCAGGCGTTCTCCACTGATGCAAGTACAAGTCCTTCAAGAAATAATTCTGATCACTACCGGGCTCGCCAGCTTCATGGCCCTGTTGCTTGGTATTAATATTATTCGCACTGGGCGCAAAATACCCTATTTCCGTATCCGCCAACAGCGTGTCGCCAATGGATGGCGAATGATCGGGATTGCCTGCATCCTGGGCGCACTTTGCGCTCTGACTGCGCGCTATGCGCAGCCGCTGCTCGAGCGCATCGCGCCACCCATAAAATCGACCATATCTACGGCCATCGCAACTCTGGCCTCGACGCCAACCGTTCAGCCCAGCCCAACAGTCACCTCCCCGGCAATAGAAATATTTGGGCCGTCGCCGAGCGCAGGTCTAACTCTCCCATCTGACCTGATGATAACCAGTACCCTCGAATTTTCCTCAACGATCCCTAACCCGGGCGTTCCGACCCAAACGATCCTGTCCCGGCCCAGCCAGACCCAGACGGCTTCGCGCACACCCCGGGCGACGGATACACTTGTGCCAACGCGAACAAAAACAACCAGGCCAGTCTTGACCCTCGCGCCCACTTTTACGACCACACCCAGGCCAGCCTACGGTACCCTCGCGCCTACCTTTACGACCACACCCAGGCCAGCCTACCTTACCCTCGCGCCCACCTTCACGACCACACCCAGGCCAGCCTACCTTACCCTCAGACCTACGTGGACCATCAGCCCGACCCATTTTGCAACCCTGGCTCCCACACGCACAATTACCCCGTCAAAAACGGCTGTATTCACCCTGACGGCAAAAAACACTCCCCAGCCGGGGCCAACTTCAACTACCGCCGCGACCCTCACATTGACCGCAAGCATGACCCCGATCACCAGCGCGATGACCAGCTTTACATCCTGGCCGGGGCTGCTGTTCAGCCTGGCGCTGATCAGTACGCTTATGCTAACGCAAACATTGAAACGACGGCAGTGAGTTTTTTGTTGTAAAATAAGCACCCAGGAGATAGAGAAATGTCCAAAAATCAAAGACCCGCAAAGAAAAAAGTTCCAAAAAAAATGAGCACCATCCAGCAGATCGCCATTGCTGCCGTCATCGTCGGCGTGATTGCGATCATCTGGGTTCTGCTCCCCGGTCAAAAAGATAATACAGCGCAGACTGCCATTGCGCCTGAGCCGGCCCAGCCTGCTACAGCCTATCCAAACCAGGCGCCGGTCCCCGCGGGGAATGGCAAGCAGTACGCCTCCGCCCCCCCCATGAGCATCGACGTTAAGAAGCAGTACTTCGCAACGTTTAAAATGGCCAAAGGCGGCGAGTTTGTGGTCCAGTTATTCCCCGACAAAGCGCCCATCACCGTCAACAGCTTTGTCTTTCTCGCCAGGGATGGTTTCTTCAATGGCGTGACCTTCCATCGTGTGCTGGAGGGCTTCATGGCTCAGGGTGGTGACCCAACGGGTACAGGCATGAGCGGCCCGGGTTACGAATTTGTCAACGAAGATAGCGATCTGAAGTTCGACAAAGCCGGAGTGGTCGCCATGGCCAACGCCGGGCGGGACACCAACGGCAGTCAATTCTTCATCACCTTTGGCCCGACGGAACAACTTAATGGTGGCTACACCATCTTCGGACAGGTCACCAGCGGCATGGATATGGTCAACGCCATCACTCGTCGTGATCCCGATCAAAACCCCAACTTCACGGGCGATGTGATCGCCAGCATCACAATATCAGAAAAATAAGAGCATAAAGAAAAACCCCGGTCACTTGTTGGTGACCGGGGTTTTTCTTTATGCTGAAGTGGATATGCGTTGGGGAGTGCGTACCTGTAAGGCTACAAAAAAGTTAATTACGGCAATACCCACCCCTAACAGGAATACATATTGGAAACCGAAGCGATTCCAGATCACCCCACCCACCAGGGCAACCAGGATGGAAAAGATATGATCGATGGTAACTCCAGCAGTCAGGGCTGGCTGCACGTCTTCAGGCTGCAGGGCTATCTTTTTCATATACATCGAACGCGCCATACCCACCGAAAAAAGCATCTGATCCAGCAGGTAAAAGACACACACGGCAATAAAAGCCTGGCCAGCCGGGAGTACAAATTTGGAAAAACCATATCCCAGGCAAACACCCACCAACAGCACTGCCTCCGATGCCAGCACAAAACGTTCGCCCAATTGGTCAATCATGCGCCCCAGGAAAGGCTGGAAGATAATGCCGATCACCCCACCGATCGTCATCAGCGTGGCCAATGTCTGGGTGGGCTGCTTAAAAAGAGTCACGATAACCCAGGGCGCAAAGGTGATGAATATCTGTTTGCGCGAGCCGGAGAGGACGTTGAGCAGGTAAAAGAGGCGGTATTCGCGATGCAGTTTCAGAAACAGCTTGGGGCGCAAGTTCTCTTCCGGTTTCATCGCAAACATCAATACGGCGGCGATCCCCAGCCCAATCGCAACCATGACAAAGGAATGCTTAAAGGTAAATCCCAGGTATTTGAAACCCAGGAAAACCAGGAAACTTCCGGCGATGGTGGCCAGGTTGCGAACAGCGTTCAACTGTCCCAGGCGTTTTCCGGTTTTGCCAGGCTCGGCCAATTCCATGCCAATGGTTGAAGCCACTGGCATGAACAAGTGCTGGCCAAGGCTGTAAATGAACAGGAAAAATACCATAAGCGCGTAAGTTGGGGCGAAAAAACCAATCAGTAAAACGCCGATAAAACTGAATAACATCGACAGGGCCCCCAACCTGCGGCTACACAGGAACCATAACAAGGCTGAGATGAATACAACCAGAAACCCCGGCAGTTCACGCGGAAATTCGATGAACGAACGCTCAAAACCGCTAAGCGCATAACGCTCGTTGAGAAAATTATTAAATGTCGAATCGAAAATACTATACGCCATACCCATGGCCAGCGAGGCGAATGCAAAAATTTTTAGTTCGCGTGGAGCCAGGCCCAGGCGCTTTATCCAAGTCGTCATTATCTTCCTTTCAATGTAGCCCTGATTGGGCAGTGGTTTGAAAAACTATCATAGTTCAGGTTGGCAGGGAAAGCAAGTGAGTGATATGCCTGACATTAAGCTGCGAATAAAAAACTTCCGGGGCGGTAGCCTCGGAAGTTCCTATTTGTGTTTGGCGGCTCAGATGCCGGCGTTACTCAGGCTTTCCAATATTTTGGAGAGGGTGTTCGTCAGGGTTGGGTGGGTAACTTCCAGGTAACTGATCGACTCTTCCAATCTTCCCAGCAGCGATTGCTCGGCCTGGGTCTGATCTGCCTCGGAGCGCGCCAGCAGTTCACGGATATCACTGCCCAGGTCGCGCAGCAGGTCGCGGCCCTTTTCATCCACGCTCTGAGTATGTTCGATCTCAGCATGCAGCTGTTCCAATAATGTTCGCAGACCCTGTTCGTCCATGATAATACCTCCTAGAGAATATCGTGAATTCTACATCCACATTCATTTTACATCGTTTCAGGGGTTTGGTGATCATTCAGGCAGCAAATGTGAATTTGATTAAGCCTATCGCGTCTAATGCAAAATTTCCCGATCCGCCAGATCGGCTTCTTGCATGACCTTGACGGCATCTGCCTTGATCTCAGCCGTGGCGCCTGCGGACTTAGGGATAAACTTAACCAGGTCGCGCGCCTGCCTGAGCAGGTCTTTGACCTGGGCTATATAGGAAAATTCATATTTACCGCCATCGACAGGCAGGGGAACTTCGCGCGCTTTTTGGATCAGGCCGCGGGCGAGGCTGAGACGTTCAGCGGAAAGAATGAGACGAGGCATGCAGGCTCCTTTAGAAATTACCCAATATATTCTTTTGTCTTATGGACGGGCTTCGACGAACACATCCACATGTTGGATTTGCGGCCCCAGGCTATAAACAGGCAGTGTAAAGGCCTGGGAGGCGCCAGGCTGGAGCAGCCCGCTCCATTCCCAGCGACGATAACCGATGATTTCTCCACTGGCATCCACTGCCACGGCCACCAACCAGATATTGGACGCAGGTTTTTCAGTTTCAGGTAGAAAAATCTCTCCCTGCGCGGTGGCTGAAAGCCCGTCCCAGCTGACACTGATCAGCAGATTCTGAATGGAAGTCAGCAGATAGCGGCTATCGCCCACAGCCAGGCTCATCGAAGTGATTAACTGAGCTTGAGCAGATGCCTGGGCTGTTATCCCTCGGAAAAAGACTGCAGCAGGTAAGACCTGTTCGGGCGGCAGAATATTCAACGGTAAAATGGCATCCTGGTTGGCCAGGGGCTGCCCGCTTTCGTCAAACAAGGTCACTTGCAACCTGATATTTTCCAGTGTTTGCGGGTAAGGGTTGTGAACCGGGATAAGGCAGGTTGTTCCGCCTGTCGAAGACTGGCAAAAACCAGGGCCAAGATCGAGCGGCACTGGCGTGGAAAATTGCGCGGAGGCCGCGGTCCCTGGCGAGACTGCCGGGATCGTCAGAGTCTGGCCAATACTGAGCGCCTGGGGGGGGATGCCAGGGTTGGCAGCCAGCAGCGCTTCGAGAGAAACACCAAAGCGCCGGGCAATAGCGCTCATCGTATCGTCGCGGGCAATCTTATAGATAAATTGCGTAGGCGTGGGAGCAGGTGTCTGGCTAACTAGTGGTGTGACAGATGGAACAATGACCCGCGCGCGGGTCGGGTAAGCAACCAGGTTTGACTGCAGGAGCGGCTCAGGTAAGCTATTTTCTGAGGCGCAGCCTGCTGACCAATAAAGTACATTTAACACCAAAAGCATGCACAAAATGCGCATCCACTGCATATTTTATCAGCCCTTATTGACCGGCTTTACTCGACAATTTTCCGTTACTCTTTACACTGATTATAAACCTGACAGTTTTGAAAACAGGTCATTTTAGAACGTCACTCTTGCCCCGTCCGGAGGGCTGTGCTAAACTCAATGTATGGCTCAAGATAAACTCACGCCAGAATCGTCAGCTGAAAACAGCATTCTCCAGCAAGCCATGGAGGCTGTCCGCGCGGAGAAGTTCGAACAGGCGCGCGACATATTGACAAAATTGCTGCATGCTGACCAGCAAAACCCAGAATATTGGGTTTGGATGAGCGCTGCCATGGAGACACAAAAAGAGCGGCTGTATTGTTTACAGACTGCCAATAAGCTCGACCCGACAAACGTGGCAGCGCAGCGCGGGTTAATCCTGCTAGGCGCACTACCTCAACCGTCAATGGATCCGCTTACGCCATTTCCCATGAATCACCCGCGCCAGTGGGAAGCCAAGATTAAACAGGCCGAAGCGAACGATAAACCCAAATTGACCGTAAGCCCAGGCCTCGGGTTGGCAATCGTTATTGGCCTGATAAGCCTTGTGCTGATCGGGGCGGTTATACGCTTTGGAATCCTCAGCCAACCCCCGGCAGCCACACAGGCCCCGTTGGGTACATCTCGGCCAACTGTGACGCCGTATGCCACTAACAGCAACCAATCTGCTCCACAGGTTAGCACCGTGCGCCCATTGGCTGAACTATTGAGCACCCCCTATACGCCAACACCCATTTACGCTGCGACACCGCATGGTGAAGCGGCTGGTGATAGTTATAAAGGCGCGATGCGAGCTTACAAAAATGGCCAATGGGAATTAGTCGGGATCATGATGGCCCAGGTAGCTACAGCCCAACCAGGTTCAGCCGACGCGCTCTACTTCATTGGAGAAGCTAATCGCTTAAGCGGGAATTATCAGGAAGCCCTCAATTATTACAAGGCCGCCATCGCTGCCAATCAAAATTATGCCCCGTCGTACCTCGGACGCGCGCGGGCAAACTTGGCGCTCAACCCCCAGAATAATGTGATCGCTGATTTAAGTAAAGCCATCGAGATCGACCCGAATTATGCCGAAGCCTACATGGAACGCGGCATGTACTATTTAGCCAGGAAAGACTTGAAAGCCGCCCAGACTGATTTGGAACAGTCTGCAAGCCTGAGCGATTCACCCTTGGCGGAGGTTAACCTGGCCCGCGTCCTCCTGGCCCAGCAGGAAAATGCTGCCGCCGTGGAAGCGGCCAAACGGGCCAATGAGATGGACGTCACCATGCTTGAAGGTTACCTGGTTCTGGGCATGGCCTATCGCGCCAATGGTCAAATTGAGCAGGCAGTGGATGTGCTGGAAACCTATCTTAAATATAAACCTGATAACGCCGAGGCTTTTGCGGTGCTGGGCGCAGCTTACCTCAACCGTGGCGATTACACCAAGGCTGAAGATTATTTGGCGAAATCTCTGCGCCTCGACAAAAACAATGCCGACGGCTATTTTTGGCTCGGGCAGACTTATATGGCGATCAAGGAATACGATCAAGCCCTGTTGAATTATCAAAAAGCGCGGGATTTTAATCAGGATTCGTTCGATGTAAGCGAGGGACTGGCAAAAGCCTATATGGCAAAAGGCGAGTTCAACAATTCTTACATGGCCATCATCAAGGTGGAAAAGTCAGCTGAAACCCCCGCTCAATTTGCGCGCTTTATCTATATCCGCGCCCAATCTTTGGAGCAGTTAGATCAGCCTGAATTAGCCTTCCGGGATTGGAGCGAAATTCTTAGCATGCCGGTCGAAGCCACCACCGATGAGATGCGCCAAAAAGCCACACTGCGCCTGGTAGAACTGCATTCGCCCACCCCAACAATCACGTCTACCAATACGCGCGCTGCACCTTTACCAGTCGGCACGCTTAAGCCGTCGATAACACCTAAACCCATCGACACGCGCATGCCCACCAATACGCCTAAGGGCACTCCACGCGTCTTGGTAACTCCAACCCCTTGAGAACATAACCTATCCTAACCAAATCTACCTGCACTTAAAATCGCCTTACTTATTTTTCCCGCGCCAGCATTCCGGGCAAGGACATAAGGCTCGCAGGTAATGCCAGTTGTAAATACCGTAATCGTGTCCGTCTTCCCAGACAATTGTGATTGCGTAGGAGCCAGTTGGTTTAACCGTCACCAGACGGGTGCCGGGGGAATCTTCGAATTGAAAGTTGAATACTTCGGCATCCGGTTCTGACTTCATATTTTCATGTCCACCCCGGCATTGAGCGCACGGACAGGCTGCCCGCAAAAGAGAAAACGGATAATGGCTGGTATGGCCGTCAGCCCAGGTAATCGTCATTTCCAGTGCAGGCCGGTTGGCTGTAATCCCATTCGCTTTTTCTGAGAGCATACTTTCCTTTTATGGATTGATAATGAGGGTTAGAAAATTGGATGCGGCCCAACCAGTACGCTTTTGATCATTAATGGCTGCCAGGTAATACCAGCTGTAGCCATCCACTTCACGGGGCCCATCCAGAATCGTATAGGCTTCGGTATCAAAACCCATAAATAATTGATTCCCATTCAAACTAGGCTCGGATCGGATGCGCAAACCCTGGCCCTGAGTACCAGATATCTGCACAAACGCGCCAATGCTAAATTGCCCAGGCGCGAGAGTCGGGGTTGGCAGGGGAGCATAAGGATCGAACGTGGGCGTAGCGGCCGGCGCCAGTGTGGCTGAAGGCATAGGGATGACAGTTACCACAGCCATCAATCCGGATGGGTCTGGCGCAGGCGGGGCCGACCAGACAATCCAGGCGAAGGTCATGCCCAGCATAAGCATGGTCACAGCCAATGCTCCCGCAAATACCTTAGGGGTAAATAAGCGCTCAAATTCGAAGTTCATAGGGTCTTTGCCCAAGCACAAGGGATGACATACCGAAAATTATAACCTACTCAGCCAGGAGGATGGAATAATC
>CAZHWV010000154.1:0-10263 GCA_964536185.1 uncultured Anaerolinea sp.
ACCGCAATCCGGGAGTATATCGAGAACCAGTTCCAGTATGACTTGAGCAAAACCGTCGACGAGATTCGCCCGACCTTTAAGTTCGACGAATCATCCCAGGGCACGGTGCCACAGGCGCTGCGGGCATTTATCGATTCATCCGGTTTCGAGGACGCCATCCGCACAGCGGTGTCGCTGGGCGGCGACACAGATACGCTGGCATGTATCACCGGGGCAGTGGCCCAGGCGTTTTATGGAGACGTGCCCGAAGCGATCCAGCAAAAAGTCTATTCCATCCTGGATGACCATCTTAGCCAGATCACGCGTCGATTCATGGACAGAATTGCAGCGACTGGCGCAAGCTATCAAAAATACCAGCCTGAAAACAAGCTAGTTTGATACAATAGCAGTACATTCAGCCTGTACTCAAATGTTTGGAGGGTCAAAATATGCAATTTACAAACGATGAACTGAATGCAATGCTCAAAAAACCCGGTCCACTGCAACTGCGTGGGTCTGACCTGAGCGGCGCTAACCTGGGCAGCGCCAACTTGCCCAAGGCCGACCTGATCAAGGCCGACCTGGGTGGGGCCAACCTGCGCCGGGCTGACCTGCGCGAAGCATGCCTGCGTGAGGCCAATCTGCACAAGGCTGACCTGAGCAACGCCATGCTCAACGGAGCTGATCTGCGGTGGGCAAACCTGAGCGATGCCAGCCTGTTCGCTGCCGATCTACGCGCAGCCAACTTGAGCCGGACCAACCTGGATAAGACTGACATGAACCTGGCAAAATATGATGATGACACAACCTGGCCGGATGATTTTGACCCCTCATCGGCCGGGGTAATTAAAGTAGGTCAATAAATTTTCAAGTGGTGTTTTTGCGCACGAGCTGCGCAAAACACCACTTGCGGGGCAGATCAAGGCAGAATAAACAGCCAAAAGATTGACCTCAAAACACTTTCTGGGGGCAACCCAGGATGAATTATTGCATACTGGCAAGATTCGCCACAACCACGATCTTAACCTGTTAATCGCCTTTTTTAATGAAGAAATTGACCACAACCACCAGGCCGACGATGATCAGGGCGGCAGGCCAGACGTAATCGGTCAGGCCCGCGGTGGACTGGCTGCCAAGCAGCGCGCCCATCAAGACCAGCACCGCAGCGGGGATGTAAGCCCAGTGCATTTTCCCGCTTGGGTTTGGCAGGATGGCCACCAGCAGGAAGGTCAAGCCCAGTCCAACGAAGAACAGGCTGCCGGTGTTGATCCAATCGGTCTGCTCCAGGCTGGCAACAATGGCCAGGGTGATCAGCACGCCACCTGGGATAATGCCCCACCAACGTGAGCGATCGGTGATGTAGATGATGATGAAAGCCAGCCCCAATCCGCCCAGAAAGAGACCCCCAGCCGCTCCGCTGAAGGCTTGCGGCAGGATAGCGCTGCCGCCCATGCCGAGCAGGGCCATGGCCGGGATGATCGCCCACCAACGCCCCTGCGGGCTCTGCACAAAGACATACAAGAAATAGGCTGCGCCCAGGAGCAGCGCTGCACCCCAAAACAGGCTGGCTGCGCCATGCACAAGGCCAAATTTTTCCAGCAGCATCAGGCTGCCCAGCAAGATCAACCCCCCGCCAAAAAACGCTCGAACATCCAATCGTTTCATACGATACTCCTCAGCTTCCTATTATTGCTCTGATCTAACCTGACCCATCAGGCATCAATGCACTCTGACTGAGCTCGCGCCGCCTTCCAGGCTGATCTCGATCTGGTTGGGAAGGTTATCATAATCCGCAGATTGGTACAGGCTTCGATCGGCGTCCACGTTCGGAAAGCGTTTTTCATCGATGTCGATTGAAGAAGCGCCTTGTTGAACGCGTATCCGCGCACCCACACCTTGCGGCACGAGCAAGTCAAACGAGGCCGCCCCCGATTCTATACCCACCAGGGTGTGCCCGGCATGGCTGGGCAATTTCACCTTGACACTCGAAGCGCCGGTATTCACTCCCAGGTAGGTCAGCTTGATATCCGTCAGATCAAAATCCAGGTTGCTGACCCCAGAATCCAGCTTAATCGCAACCGGTACATCCTCAGTCAGGTTGAAGCGCCATTCGCCGCCATCCGGCCCCAGGAAAGGCAGGAAGCTCGGGCCGGCGTTTATATCCACGCCCAGGCTGTCACCGGAGCGATGGCTTTTCAACTCCAGCCCGGAAGCCTGAGTCCCGCAGATGGCCACACCGGCAGGCGCGCCAGCCTTGAAAGAGACCGAGCCCGCGCCGTGGTCAAAATCCAAATCCAACCGGCTGGCGCCCTGCAGGTCAATCGAGAAGGTATCGCCCTCAACGCTGGATTGCGGTAGAAAGCGACCGCCGAGCACCCAGGCACCGAGCAGGATCAGTCCGATGGGCCAGAACCAACCCAGCACATCATTGATCAGGCCGGTTGTTTTTAAAAGGAAGAGACCGCCGAGAACGATCAGGATGGTTCCCCAGAATAAATTTCCACGTCGCATACTGCCTCCGATAATCAATTTTTACGCCACAAACCACGCGCCAGAACCCAAACGCCGATCAGGATGAGCAGCACAGCCGGCCCGTAAGGCCCGAGGATGTTGATCCGGCCAAAGATCGCCGCAAAAATAATGAACATCACCGCGCTGGTAACGATCAGGTTGACCCCGGAACGCGCCTTATGGGTGCGCTGGCTGAGCAGGCCTGAAACGATCTCACCCACACCGACAAAGCCAGGGATCAGCGCCCACATATAAGACCAGGAAGTGAAGTCGCTGGTCACCTTCTGATAATACAGGATGCCGCCAATGCCAGCGACAATCGCAGCCGGGACCGACATGCCCGGCGCACCCACTAACAGGCCAATCAGGAAGATCAGTGCGCCAGCGGCCACGATGTTAAGCGGCCAGCTCATATAGACCAGGGTCAGCTGGTTCAGGGCCGGGAACTGGCGCTGGGCAATAAACCAGGCCCCCAGCAGAATGAGCACCAGGCCCAAGGCAAGTTGACTGCGGTTTCGCATATAATTCTCCTTATTTAATCTTGAATTACGATTATAGAATTATTATAATGATTTATTCAATATTGTCAATATTGTTTTGTATATCTCAAAGTCAATAGCAATATTATCAATATTTCGACTTTGTTTTCTTTATATTTACGTTTACGGAATAAAAAAGTTGCAGGTAGCCTGTGCACACCAGGATCTGCCGCCTGCCTTGCGCCCCCGCTTATCGAGTCAAATTATGCCCGAACCAGCTCAGAATAAACCAGGGTTTCACCCGCCAGACCCTGGATCGAAAACCCGGGACTGAGCTGGCCCGTGTCGACCAGGCGCCTGAGAACACGCTGGGTGATCTCCGGACTCCAGCCAAATAGTTTTTGCAGGTCGCGCGGCTGCGCCGCGCCCAGAGAGCGGAAATACAGGCTGGCCAGCTTCTGGCGCGCTTCGGCCTCACCGATCAGGCGGGCTATTTCGGGCAGGTCTGGGTAGTGTCGTGGAGTTATATCGTAGATAAAAGCGTATTTCCAGGCTCCGGCCTCGGCCACCCCCACCGGTAGGATCTTCATGTCGGCCTGGAGCGTCTCTAAGGCCCGGTTAAATTCCGCATCGCTCTGCTTGCTGCTCAGCCGGGCAGCTTTGCGCAGGTCGATGGTATTGAGCGCGCCGTCCTTAAGCAGGGCTTCATAGACCTGTTTGGCAGCTAACGTCAGGCGACCCTGTTCGTACTGGATCAGGTAATCTTCGGCGGGGGAGCCGTAGTTTTCGCTCAAGGCATAGAAATAGGGGGCAATTTCCAGTGAGATCAGTGTCGCCTTTTTGCGCAGCATCTTGGCATAATACCAGCGGCGCTTGCCCAGGGCGGCATCCTTCCAACCCCAGGTGACGTGCCCGGGATCATCATGCGCATCGGCAACCGGCCGGTCTCCGGCCACCGTTACCCACAAACTGGGCAGGTTGATGCCCTTGATCGGCCAGAAATATACAAATCCGCGCGCGTTGACCCAATCCAAAGCCTGGTCAGGGTTTTCAATGCGCGGCAAGGGCGGCATGTGAAAGGTCCGGGCGCGGTAGGCCTCCAGCAAGTCTTTGGGCAGCTCGATAAGATCGGCAGTCATGGGTAGGTTTAGGATTGGGTACTTATGGGCTTGGGCTAAAGTTTTCCGGCATTTGCACAGCAACGACTTCGCCGCGCACTCTGGCCAGGCCCCTGGCGTAGATGGTGGCGGTAACCACCACCTTGCGGCCCTTGATCTCCTTCACGCTTCCGCGGATTTCGAGGACGCCGTCAATCGGGGTTGGCTTGAGATAGTCGACATGCAAGCTGGCGGTGACAAAGCGCAGGGCGGGCAGGCTGTCCATTTCACGCCCCTCGGCGCGGTACATGGCCGCGGCGGCGGTTCCGGTGCAATGGCAGTCGATCAGCGAAGCCAGCAGGCCGCCGTAGACAAAGCCCGGCACAGCGGTATGGTAGGGACGGGGCTGGAAATGTGTAACCGTTTCGTCGCCATCCCAATAGGTCTTGATCTGGTGACCCTCGCCGTTAAGGCTGCCACAGCCATAACAATGGGCCACATTTTCGGGATAGTAATCTTGAAAGGCTTTTTCGGTCATATTTTCTTCCTCATCATCGCTGAAAACCCCTGGATTGGGATCTGGCTGTTGCCCTTCAGGCATATAAAGCCCTGAGCGCCGCGCGCCAGCGCGGGTCTGAGCGCAGAGCGGTATTATCACTGAACTGGTCGATACTGCCCACCAGACCTTTTTGGGCAATCCGGCGTACTTCAGGATCCGTAATGCTTTCGACCAGGGCGCTGGCAAATTTTTGGGCCTGAATAACCTGGAACGGACGCCCATAATACGAACTCAGGGTTTCGGGCAGGGGCGCATGGATACCCAGCGCATTGGATTTGCGCGCCAGTAGTTCACAGGCCGCCCCGAGTGCCCGGGCGCGCTCAGGCCAGGCTGAGGTGCACTGGGCCTGCATTAGCCAGGTTGAGAACTCAGCAGCACAGCTTAACGATTTAAAGGCGCATCCAAACCACTTGGGGTAAGGCGCGTATTGTCTTTCCATCAAAAAACACAACGACATGACATCCCGCGCCAGGCGCGAAGCGATGATGGCCGAACCAAGTTCGTCACCCACGCTGCCAGCGCGCTGCATGAGCGCATCCTCCTGCCCAATGCGGTCCCAGCCGCAGGCCAACAGGTAAAACCAGACTTCCCGCGGATAAAACGCCAGCTGTTGGCGCAGCGCGCGCAGTTCGCCCAGATCGTCAAAGAATACACGTCCGGACGTCAGCACTCGCAGTGCCTGGGAAGGAAAACTCAGCCAGTCGGCAGGTTGGAGCGGGTCGCGAACATCCCAATCCAGTTCGCCCAAGACGAAATCGCGCAAGCTTGTCACGCAGATCTTGTGGGCCACCTCGCCTTGGCGAGTATTTTCGTCCATAAAAAAAACGCCGGGTTCAGTTTCTGAGGGTTTGGTCCCGAGCGGGAAGCCCAACAAATGGGTTGGCAGTTCACGCCTGAGCATTTCGTCCAACGCGGCGGCCTGATTAAGGTCAGCCTCGGCCAAAAAAAGCTGCATGCGCGGAGCCCAGGCATGGTCCATCGACATCGGCGTATCAAACCCGAGCACCTCGCTGCCATAGCCGATCAAGGCTGCGGCGTGGCGCAAACCGGGAAAGTTGCGCTTGAGCAGAGGCTGCACCAGTTTGCTGTAATATTGTTCGGCTAATTCAAGACCTGGGATGAAATCTGGCATAGGGAGTTGATTAAAGCAGGCTCTGCTGCGCGGCTACTGATGCCCAAGCAGCTGCAGGGCGGCAGCGATTCCGGGATCGTTTTCGAAGGTAAAAGTATCCCAATCTGCATAAGCCACCAGATCCGGACGGATGCCATCCTTTTCCCAATCGGCATGCGAGACAGGCGGAGCGAAGCGTTCCTCAGCGATCCAGGCTCGCGACCCATCTGCAAACGAATAAGAATTCAGTACTTCAACGTTTCCGAGCGTGAGCTGCCCGGCGATCTTCGCGCGGCCAACATCCTGCAGGATGCCGGAAAAGATCTCGCCAAAGCTGGCCGTGCTTTCGCCAACCAGGACAACCAGGGGCACTTCCTGGGAATTGTTGACCGGGTTTGCATCGATAGTGAATTCGGTATGACTGGTGCGCGTGACATAACTACCCAGGTTTCCGTCGGCAAAAAAACTGAGGATAGGCTCGACGACCCCACTCGACCCGCCGCCGTTCTGGCGATTATCGATGATCAAGCCATCCAACTGGCCAAATTTCCGCAAGGCTTTGAGCACCTGCCCGGGAATGGTCTCGTCAAAAAAAGAGGGTAAAGAAATATAACCGATGCGCGCGCCGTCTTTCGTCTTGACCAGCTGCGCCGTCACCGGCACGGAAGAAGTGATCCGGTTGCGGATTAGCAGGACCTGGCGTGGCTCCTGGCCTGGGGTTTGAATGGTCAGCACGGCCGCGCTGCACTGCGTGCCGCGCACGCGCCAGATGAGGGCCTGGTCATTTTCGACCACGGGCAGCCCATCCACCGCCAGGATAGCGTCATGCACCTTGAGACCGGCGTGTTCGGCCGGTGAATCGGGGAAGACCGACTGGATGGCGATCCGTTTTTTCTCGACCATGGCTTCGGCCATGATCCCGATGCCAACGAAATCGTTTTGCCCGCGCAGTTCAGCATTCTCCTGCGCCACCTGGCTGGGCGACTGAAACTGGGAATGTTCATCGCCCAGGGCCTGGACCAGTTGGTCCATTTCAGCATAAAATGAATTGGTATCCAGGCCAGCCTTCAACCTGGCACGAGTCTGCGCCGCCTGGCCTGGCCAGTCGATCCCGTTATAGTCCGGATAGAGATACACCCTTTTGATGATGCTGGTCAACTCATCAAAGACGCGTAACTGCTCTTCCTTGGTCAGGGTAGGGTTGGGCTCGGGGCTGGGGGTGGGTTCAACTACGCTCAGCTGTGGAGCGAGCGTGGCCAGCGGCTGTCCCTGGCACTCAGCCGGGATATACAATCCGGCGCTGAGCGGGGTCGCCAAAGGCGTGACCGTGAACGTCGCGGGCAGGCTGGGCAGCGGCGTTGAGCTGACAACCGGGGTAGAACTGGCGACCAGGGTCGGGCTGGCAAGCGGCGTCGGCGTTGCCAGCTGGAAGCTGCGCGTCAGAAAGTTGCACGAAAGGCCAAACAGCAGCAGGGCGACAAGCAGGAATTTTTTATTTTTCATGAAAAACTCTAGTTTAAGAACACCCAGATAATACCCGCAAGCACCCAAAGGATCAGCCCAACGCCCGCTGCGAATGTCAGGCGATAACGGATTTCTCCCAGGAATTTACGCCAACCACGCGCAGCCGGGCGGGATTTTTCCGAAAGGGCCTGGCGCAGGAAGGATACCCCGGCGAAACCGGTAACCAGCCAGACCAGGATGAGAGGCAGAAGTACGCCCCAGGTTTTGGTTTGCATGGAGTCTATTCTAATCGAAAATGAGCGCATAAAAGCCCAAACCACGCTGGAACCATTGCAGGGTTGTATCATAAATTGATTTCTTGTATACTTTTCGATGCACTTCTCTTATAATTGGGGTAAATAATTATCTAAAGGTTGGTAAAATCGGATCTTCCTGATGATCGTTAATCATTAAAATCTCCCTGATCTTCAATCCGGGCATTTTTGCTGTATCGCTGTGAGCGCCATGACTTCTCTTTTTAGCTTGACCGATGAACAAAACGACATTTTGACCGAAGCGATCAACATCGGCTTTGGGCGAGCGGCGGCCTCGCTGTCCATCCTGGTCGGGCAAAAAGTGCTGCTGGAGGTACCCCGGATCTCGATCCTGACGGTAGCCGAGCTATCCCAGACGCTCTCCAACGCTTACACCAACCTGGCTGCTGTGCAGCAGGGCTTTGCCGGCGGCATTCACGGCGACGTCGTCCTGATCATGGATCTGGAGATCGCGGCCAGGTTCATCGATTTGCTCAGCGGCGGCCCAGGCTTGCCCAGGCAACTGACCCCCTCCGACCGCGAAGCGCTGCTCGAAGTTGGCAACATCCTGTTAAATGCTTATATCGGTTCTTTTGGCAATTTATTGAACACACAGATCAATTTTTCAGTCCCCACCCTGCACATGCACACATTGAATAACGCCCTGTCGGCCATCGATACAAACGGGGAGAACCAATCCGTGCTCCTGGTTGAAACCAAGTTTCTCTTGAATAACGGCGGTGTCGCTGGGCACGTAGCCCTGATCATAGAAGCCCATTCCCTGGATTTTATTTTTCGCTCCATCCTGGCTTCCGGCCTGATCGGTTGATCAATTTTTCGACGAATAATTCCAAAATAACCCTGTGAACCCATTAGAACTTGATCTGCCCCTGCCCCAAATTCTGCTTGATTCCATTCCATTTGGTGTCGTCGTCACCAATGCGCAACTTGAATTGGTCCAGGTCAATCATTGGGTGCTGTCAAATACAAAGATCGATCCGCAAAACGCCAGCGGCCTCGGACTGGGAGAAGTTTTCCCAGAGCTGGCCAGCCGCAATTTGCTCGAGGCCTATCACCTGGTGTTGCAAGGCGGCATGCCGTTAACCCTTTCGAACCGCATCCACCGCTATTTTTTTAATATCCCTTCGCGAAACCCGCACCAGCGCGAGCTGCCGCAAACAGCGACCATCATCCCCTTGCGTTCGGGCAGCTCAATGATCGGAACGATCACCTTTATCACCGATGTCTCTGAACGGATTAACATTGAAACCAGCCTGCAGCGCGAGGTGAATAAGCTCAACGCCTTGCACGAAATCGATCACGCCATATCCACCCTCGACCTGGCAAAATGCCTGCAGGTAATTGTCAGGCGCACCCGCGCCATCCTCAACGCCGAAACGGTCGCTTTATATTTATTTGAACAGGCCGAATTAAAAATCGCTTCGCGCGACTCGCAGGTTCCCAGCGATCTGACCCCTTCTGACCTGGCGCAATGGGTGGCTGCCAACCAGTTAACCTACCTGTCCCCCGATTTACGCGCAGACAATAAATTTAATCTACCCTTATCCACGATCCGCTGCGAAATGGCCGCACCGCTGATCGTCCACGACCACTGCATCGGCGTCCTGGATGTCCAAAACAGCGAGCCCAGCCTCTACGAACAGGCAGATCTCGATTTATTAGATGCAATTGCCAACCGCGCCGCCACGGCCATCCACAACGCCAGGCTGCATGCTTCCGAACGCGCCCAACGCGAGCTGGCTGAATCGATGCGCGAAATCAGCCTGACCCTCTCCGCCGAGCTGGACCTGGAAGCCGTGCTGGATGCCATCTTGAAATCAACCGCCCGGGTGGTCTCGTATGACGCGGCTTGCATCCTGCTGCAGGAAAACGATCACTTGCAGGTCAAACGCCATCTGGGCTTTGACCTGGCCGAAAGCCCCGATTCTCAGGCGCTGCTGGAAGATTATCTCAATCACTCCGACCTGGTCCGGCTCATGGAAAAATCGCAACTGCCCGAGGTGCAGCATGGCAGCATTCGCAATGTCAGCGGTCTGGCCCACAACCTGGAGCAGCGCTTAAACACCTGGGCTGGCGCTCCGATCATCATGCGTGGCCAACGCCTCGGCTTTCTTCTTTTGGGCAAAAAAGCGATCCAGGCCTATGACCAGCCAGCAGCCCAACAACTGGCTGTCTTCGCCAGCTCAGCGGGGATCGCCCTGCAGAATGCGCGTTCCTACTCCCAGCAGCGAAACCTGGCCATCACCGATGGACTGACCGGGCTGAGCAACCGCCGGCGCTTCGACGATGAATTGAACCGGGAAATGGAGCGCGTTTCGCGCTATAATCGCCCAACTTCACTGATTATGATGGATATTGATGACTTCAAGCATTATAATGATACCCATGGGCATCCGGCCGGAGATGCGCTTTTACAGATTTTGGCCGATCTGCTGCGCCAGAACACGCGCGAGATTGAGATTGTTACCCGCTATGGCGGCGAGGAATTTGCCATCATCATCCCCGAAGTTGACCTGGAAGCGGCCGGCATGGTCGCCGAACGGATCCGGATCAGCGTGGCCGGGATGCATCTTGCCGAAGGACCTCAACACCTGCCAGGGATCAAATCGCCGGTAACCTTATCTCTGGGAGTCGCCTGCGCGCCAAAGCAGGCCAGCACCCCGGCGGAGTTGATTCACGCTGCAGATTCGGCTCTGTATGCCGCCAAACGCCGCGGAAAAAACCAGATCGTTTTATATGAGAATTCCAC
>CAZHWV010000155.1:0-10161 GCA_964536185.1 uncultured Anaerolinea sp.
TCTTTTCCCTTCTGGATGTGGCCTGTTACACGACCTGAAATGGCCAAAGTCCAGTATTCTATATACCTTATTTATTTTTTTACCGCCGCGATAGCCTGTCTGATGTGAAGTCGGTCATGGTCAACCATGATTTCAGCCAACTCACGAAGACTTGTAGGTCCCAGAAAGGTGTGACGTGCGCGACGATCCCAATCAGATTGGGAAAGCCCAACCAGAATATTCACAAGTTTCACCCTTGCAGAAGCGAAATTACTAAAAGCCAGCCCGGCATCCTGATGGTAGTACTGGCGTTCATCAGCCCATTGATCAGTTGATTGGCCTGCAATAAAAACATTTTCCTCGTGCAAAATAGCTTCCACTCGTAAGAGGTTGACTTCTTGGTCAACATCGCGCAAGTGACAAATAATTTCAAGTAACGACCATACACCAGCCTGAGGATGCTGTGTCCATTGCCCAGGCTGAGTTGTTTGTAATAAGGTATGGATAACCGCTGGTGTCGCTTGTAGAAAAACCGCCAATGCTTGGGGAGAACTGTAATCTACTTTTAAGGTAGAAAGATCGGTAGTCTCAAGAAAATTCCTCAATTCAGCAAACGAGCCTTGCGGAATACCATCTTGAGATTCTTGTCCATTTGTTTTGAGCCAGAACACAGGAACACCAGCTTTTTTAGATGAAAAAACATCACGGTCCATACTATCGCCCACCATTAGCACGGGCTCATCCATCCAGTTCATTTGCGCCAGAAATTCAGGATAATAAGCCACAGTCGCTTTTGCGAAATGAAAGCTATGAAAATCTGAAATCAGTGAAAAAGGATATTTTTCAGGAGCAAGTCCGGCCCAACGCAACCTATGAAGAATAGCTTTTCGCGGGAAAAGCGGATCTGTGGCAATTGCAACATTCCAGCCTTTTGAAAAAGCCCAATCAACCAGGCTAATTGCTTCAGGGCGAGGAGTTGTCAGTGAGGCTAGCGTTGGAAAAACGTCATCATAAAACTTTTCAAGTTCACCGGCTAGAGACTCTTGTTCAAAACCAATAGCAGGATAAAAGTTATCACTAAACAATTGCTCAAGGGTCCGATCGGTACGCTTATTCCCGTACATGATCTGTGTACTTTTCAACAAAGCCTTGATGAATTGTTCCGGTTGGACAGTATCAGCCATATGCATAGCTAATTTCTTAAAATATGCAGGTAAGAAAGCATCAATGTTTGTATTCAGCAAAGTATCATCAAGGTCTAGTAAGAGGCTGAAGGTCATATTTTCACTTCAAAGATGGGAGGAACAGGATGGCATTCCCCGCACCCAATTTGAGGTTCTTTGACATCACATTTTGATTTTTCACAATATGCCGAAACTTCCACGCGGCGCATAAAGGCCGCGCTGAATGGCCGGGTGACTCTCGCGCGTAATTGCAGAGATTCGCAAGCATTGGCACGCGCTATTCCAGAGGCCGGGCATGTTTTACACAAGCCGGATTCCCAGTGTTGACCAGTAGTCTGGAGAAGACGACATTCCTCCACGGAACGCCCACGGAAATAATCGCCATAAAAATATTTACACTCAAAACCAGCAGGAGTACGCATATCACCATCCACTCATTAGTTTTTGGCTCACGCTTTGCGATTGTAACATCCAAAAAATCGATCCCCGAACGCCAATGGCAGTTCAGGGATCGAAATCTACCATCACTGTTCAGTGCTAAACGCGGGTTAGATATTCACCGGTACGGGTATCAACACGGATGGTATCACCTTCTTTGACAAAGTTCGGCACCTGAACTGAAACACCAGTTTCCACTTTAACCTTTTTCGTCACACCAGTAGCAGTATCTCCTCTCACAGCAACTTCGGCAGTGACAACCTTGAGATCCACGGATGTGGGAAGTTCAATATCGATTGGTTCGCCCTCATAAAAAGTTAACTTACATTCCATGCCTTCCTTCAAATAACCTGCGCTATCTCCCAGTGTATCACTTTTAATAGCAGGCTGTTCAAAAGTCTCTCCATCCATAAAGTGATAAAAATCGCCATCTGTGTAAAGGTAGGAAACATTATGGTAATCAAGGCGGGCATCGGGAACCCGATCACCAGATTGGAATGTTTTATCAATATTTGCGCCAGTGCGCAAGTTGCGAGCTTTAATCTTAATTGTGGCATTGCCACGACCAGGTTTATGGTGAGAATACTCCAACACCTTCAAAAGTTGGCCATCAAATTCAAAGGTCACACCCTTGCGAAGTTCGTTTACATCTATCATGTCTTTCCTCTTTTTTTGGTTTTGATTTCGTAGAATAATTGCGGCGCGATTATAGCACTTATCATTTTATTTCTTAGCATCATCTTTTCGCAAATCCAATTTTAATTGCAGTTCAACCAATTGTTTGTCCGAAGCAAAAGATGGCGCATCTGCCATCAAATCCCGACCGGCTTGATTCTTCGGAAAAGCGATAACTTCACGAATATTCGGCTCACCTGCAAAAATCATCACCAACCGGTCAATTCCAGGCGCAATCCCACCATGTGGCGGAGCACCATATTCAAATGCCTCCAACAAGTGTCCAAACTTGGCATGGATTTCCTCATCCTTCAACCCAAGTAGTTGAAAAACCTTCTGCTGAATGTCACTTCGATGAATACGAATAGACCCAGATGCAGTTTCATATCCATTCAGTACCATGTCGTATGCGTCAGAAAGAATTGCCGAAGGATCAGAATCAAACTTGGACAGGTCTTCCATCTTAGGCATCGTAAATGGATGATGAGCTGCATCCCATTTTTTTTCATCTTCTTTCCATTCGAACATAGGGAAATCCAACACGAAAGCAAATGCAAGCACATCCGGATCTGCCAGGTTCAATCGATCCCTGAATAAAAGCCGTAAAGCACTGAGGCATTTATTTGCAACAGCCTTTTGGTCAGCAACAAATAACACCAAATCGCCAGAAACCGCGCCAGTTTTTGCACTAATAGCCAGAACTTCTTCAGACTTGATAAATTTCTGAGCAGTACCTTTCACTCCTTCAGGTGTTAATGCGAGGGTGGCAAGACCTTTCGCGCCTAATTCTTTGACAAGGGTTGTTAGATCATCAACTTCTCTGCGGGTATATTCAGCGCAACCCGGCACAATAATACACTTAATCACCCCACCCATTTTAAGTACGCTTTGGAATACCATGAACTCGCTCTGAGCAAGAATATCGCTCAAATCGTAAAGCTCCATTCCAAACCGTAGGTCCGGTTTATCGGATCCAAAACGTTCAACCGATTCAGTATAAGTAAGCCGCGGCCATGGGGATGACAACAGTCTTTTAGTCGGCAAAACCTCTTTTACCATCTCAGTGAATAAACTCTCAATCACAGCTAAGATGTCGTCGCGATGGACGAAAGACATCTCCAGGTCAAGCTGTGTAAATTCAAGCTGGCGATCACCGCGTAAGTCCTCATCGCGGAAACATCGTGCGATTTGAAAGTACTTGTCCAAGCCTGAAACCATTAGTAATTGTTTCAGCTGCTGAGGCGATTGGGGTAATGCGTAAAATGTGCCCGGCTGAAGTCGCGATGGCACCAAAAAGTCGCGTGCGCCTTCGGGAGTGGTCTTGAATAGCATCGGCGTCTCGATTTCTAGAAAGCCCCGGTCACTCAAAAAATCGCGTATGAACTTGATGACATGATGGCGTAAAACCAGATTTTTTTGCATACGATCATGCCTAAGATCAAGATAACGATATTTTAGCCGGATAGCCTCATCGGTATCTTCATCCTTATTCACAAGAAAAGGCAATGGTTTGGCCGGGTTTAATACTTCCACTTTTACAGCTTCAACTTCAATCTGGCCTGTGGTCATGTTCGGATTTTCTGCCCCTTCAGGACGCTCTCGAACCATGCCTGTAATTTGTAATACCCACTCTGACCGGGCATTTTGAAGCACTGCCAATTCAATTTTTGTCGGGTCGCCAACAACTTGGACAATTCCATAACGATCGCGCAGGTCGATAAAGGTCACTCCCCCATGATCTCTCTGCCGATGAACCCAACCTGCCAGAGTTACGACCTGACCTATGTGATCAGCGCGAAGTTCACCACATGTGTGAGTTTTATACATACTGAATCTCCTTCAGGTGTGAAAATAATAATTTCCAGGCAATTGAACCAAAATAAAATCGCCCGCCGCACTTTCTCGTCAGCAATAAGAACCCTGACTTATAAGTTGCTTCGGGCGACTGGCTATGATGCAATTCTCAGGCTACACAAGTAAATCCTGCCTGTCGACCCGACACCAGTCGACCGACATTATAATATCGTCAACATAATCGAAAAATAACTGCCGAAGTGACACAACCTTCAAATTATAGCATATTTCAAAATTCAAGAACTCAAACTTGTGAATTTTAGCGTAGTCTGAGCGTGCTTAAGGTATAATCATTTTGATCCGTTTGACTGCGGACAATTTTTGATTCTATCCGGTAAAGTTAATCCGGTAAGGCGTATTATGACGAAAATCCATTTGAAACTTCCGGCCGAGTATTGGCAAAATTTCGCAGTGTCAGCGCAAGATATCGATTTTTTACAAAATTACCTTTTCGAGACAGAAACCCCACAAACCCCTCTGGCGCTTACAAGCGAATTAGTGATTGCGCGAATCCGTCTTGAACAGGAAGCTCAGTCAAAGGCTCAGAAAAGCATAGGGAAAATATACATTCCCAAGGAAACTTATAAACAAGGTCAAATATTAATTTTCCCGGCAATGGGACTAAAAAAAGGAACGGTCTCAACTATCCGGCCAGGCAACAATCCCGAAGTTGGACCATTTGAAGTTCTAGAAGTTTCATTCGAAGATGGCATTACGCATTTATTCGCCGCCTCGCTCCCTGAACATATATTGAATCTTCCGCCAGAGGAAAAACCAGACCCAGAGTCTGATCTACAAGTTATCATGACTGCGTTTGGCCCAGGGTTGGAGAAAAGACTGGACAAAGCACTCCAATCTGACGAAAATCTGGTACGGATTGCCGGCGCATGGTTCCCTCGAGCATTACTCGTTAATATCAATATGGGGCACTTGAATCTTGCTGAAGCTGTACTAGAAATGAACAGCGGTGAACCGATGACAACGTCTACCTTGATCGAACAGGTAGACGTTCCTCGCGATTCGAATACAATGTTGACCGAGTTTTCGGTGAATTACGCATTACAAGAAGACGGCCGCTTTGATGAAGTCGGCCCAAGCGGCGAAGTTCAGTGGTGCCTAAAGCGCTTGGAGCCTGACGAAGTACAGAACGTCCCTCCGATATTAAAATACACACCTGTAGACTACGATCGCTCTATCCTAAGCGAACAGATGTTGGCCCTCGAAGCTCAACTTGATGATGAACTCAGCGAAACTGAGCACAAGCCCATAAAATCGGGCGAAGCAACCATTACCCTGACCTACCCACATTGGCGCGCTGGCACCATACCAATTTCATCGCGTATGGAAGCCTTCTTCCCAACAGCGCTGGAATCCCATCGAATTCGCTTTACAATCATTGACGGAAAAACGAATGAAAGGATGCCAGCCTGGGTTGTGCGCGAATATGGATATATTTTTGGACTACGTAAATGGTACGAAAAGCAAAAACTAATCCCGGGTGCTTATCTTATTGTGCGGCACAGCAATAACCCGGGAGAAGTAATTATAGAAGCTCGGACCCATCGTCCAAATCGAGATTGGGTGCGTACTGTGTTGTCCGGATCTGATGGTGGCTTGGTCTTCGCAGTTTTGAAACAGGAAATCTCATGTGAATATAATGAACGCATGGCCTTGGTAGTCCCCGACGTGAGTGCCGTGGATGCTTCTTTTGTTCAAGTATTAAAGAGCCACCAGCCACTCCAAAAATTGATCCATGATATGCTCAAGGAACTTGCAAAGCTTACACCACAAGGGCACGTTCATGCTGAGGAGTTATACTCAGCTGTGAATATTCTGCGCCGCGTGCCTCCCGCTCCACTACTTGCTTTACTGGCTTCAACGAAGGGTTTTGTGCATGTCGGCGACTTACACTTCCGTCTGGCAGAAAATATCGCGGAGGAGGCATAAGATGAGCCTTGTCAAACCAAATCTCCAGACCCATTTTCATGTTGATTTTGACTGGTGGAAACAGAACGAAAACGATTGGCACGTACATTTGCGCGGTTTATTATGCGCAGAGCATCGTGACAAATTGTCCGAAATGCCTAATGGCACCATGATCGATTATATTGACCCTGAAACCGCTGAAATCCGCCCAATGGATGGGTTACAGCAAGTGATCCTTGCACATTGCGCACAACAACCGGAATTCGTGACTGGAAAAACTCAATTAGTTGAAGGAGTTTTTCGAATTTTTCTATCAAATGGCAACAGTCCGCTTTCGTCAATGGAGTTATCTGAACGGCTTGGTCGACCGGCGAATACCATCCTCATAACACTTTCAGGACCTCGCGTTTATAAAGGAATTCGACCAATGCTCGAATAACGAGGATACTTGCCCCCGTAGCGCAATGGATAGCGCAGCAGCCTTCTAAGCTGTTGGTTGTGGGTTCGAGTCCCGCCGAGGGCGCCACTAATTCTATACGTTGGTTTTTTAAAGAATCGCTTTACCTTAATAATAATAGCTTGGTTTTTTTTCCAAAACATGTTGATCACTCACAAATCATGGAGGAAAATATGGCGACGGAACAATACGGGATCATCAAATTTGCTGGTAAAGAACAGACTGTGGTTGGAGATGAAATCATGGTTGGCCAAAAAGCTCCTGATTTTACTATCCAAAAAACAGATTGGTCGATAAGCAAAGGGCTTAAAGAAACCCGACAAAAAGTCCGCATCATTGCTGCCGTCCCTTCTCTTGATACGCCTGTTTGTGATCGGGAAACCCGTCGGTTTAATGAAGAGGCTGCCGGGCTAGGGAAAGATATCGCCATTATTGTCATCAGCATGGATTTGCCCGTTGCGCAAAAACGCTGGTGCGGAGCAGCGGGCGTAGATCAAGTATTAACCTTCTCAGATGTTGTGAAAGCTGATTTTGGAAAGAAATACGCCACGCTGATGAAAGAAGTTCGCCTTTTACGTCGATCTGTTTTTGTTGTCAATAAAAAAGGCGTTGTCACTTATGTTGCTTATATGGCTATCAATGGTGATGAACCAAATTACGGAGAAGTGTTGGCGGCTGCGAAAATGGCGCTTGAAAAATAAAAACCTTTCCAGATTGTTCTTTGAGGATCTTACAGCGCTAGCTGTAAAACAGGAAATCCTATGACAACTGTTATATGGAAATCTCACAAGAGTACGGATCAGCCCGAAAGGCCCTTTCGCATTATCGAAGCTCTTGGTTGGCAGGTACGTATGCAATCTCACGCCTGGAGTCCGCCCACTGATCTTTTCGAAATTGAAAAAGGTTATGTGGTCAGAGTAGAAGTTGCCGGAATGCATCAACAGGACTTTTCCATCCAACTTGAAGATAATTATCTTATCATCAGTGGCACTCGCAACGAAAAACCCACCCGCCATGCCTACCACCAAATGGAAATCCGCTTTGGTGAATTCAGCACAATTGTAGCCATCCCTGGCCCGGTTTCCGCGGAAAAAGCCAGTGCCGAATATAATGACGGATTTTTAATCGTCAACCTACCCAAATACGAATCGAAATAAATTCAGGTTTAACAAGGAATCCTTTTTATATATGCCTGCCTCTCGTTGGCACTCCAACCCTGCTGAGCTGTTTGATTGGATCGACGAAAACGATGCCGAATTATTGGACATGTTTTTGCCGTCCATCTTTGCTCGTTAAAAAAAAAAAAAAGAAGAACCAGAAAAAATAAACTCTCAGATTGTATCCACCGATGTGACAGAAACCGCGCCTGAAATTGTTCCCATTCTACCTTTGCGCGGCGTTATTGTCTTTCCTCAAACCGCTGTACCACTAACGATTGGTCAGCCGCGCTCTATCAAATTGGTAGATGATGTTGTTGCAGGAACTCGATTTATCGGGTTGGTAGCTGCTAAAGACCCAAACATCGAAACCCCCGGGCCTGAGGATTTATATACAATCGGAACGCTCGCCACCATTCACAGGCTTTTACGTGCACCGGATGGTACCATCCGTTTGTTAGTTCAGGGAGTCGAACGATTCAAGCTGGCAGAAGTCACTCAAAGCGAACCCTATATTATGGCTCGCATCGAGCGTCTGCCAGAAACAGTGGAAACGGGCATCGAAATCGACGCTTTAGCCCGTAATGCCCGCGACCAGTTCGCCGCCATTGCGGAATTAATCCCCTCGTTTCCGCGCGAATTGGTTAGCTCCATTACAGGTATCGAGGATCCTCTTCAGACAGTTTATTCGATAATCAATTTCCAACGTATTGAGTTGGACGAAGCCCAGCATTTGCTCGAAATTGATTCCGTAACCGAAAAATTACGCAGGTTGATAAACTTCCTTGTCCGTGAAACCGAAGTTCTCCAACTCGGACAAAAAATTCAAAATGAAGCCCGCTCAGAGATCGATAAAGTTCAACGTGAATACTTTTTGCGTGAACAATTAAAAGCAATTCAGAAGGAACTCGGTGAGCGCGACGAACAATCTGTCGAGGTAGAAGAATTACGTCAAAAAATCGAATCGGCCAAATTGCCAGAAGAAGCTGCCAAGCAAGCCAAGAGAGAGTTAGAGCGTCTTTCGCACCTGCCAACCGCCGCTGCCGAATATGGTGTCATTCGTACATATCTTGATTGGCTGGCAACTTTGCCGTGGTCGATTTCTACAGTTGACAATCTGGATATCCCCCATGCCCGTGAAGTTCTCGAAGCCGATCATTATGGTCTTAGTGATATCAAAGAACGAATTCTTGAATTTTTGGCTATACGCAAACTTCGACTGGAACGCAAAGGCGAACATACTCTTTCCCTGGATGTAATCCGTCGCGAAAGGGAGGGTGTGATTTTATGCTTTGTCGGTCCACCTGGCGTTGGGAAAACATCTCTGGGACAATCTATCGCTCGCGCCATGGGCAGAAAGTTCATCCGTGCTTCGTTGGGAGGGCTACGCGATGAGGCTGAAATCCGAGGGCACCGGCGCACTTATATCGGTGCTATGCCTGGCCGTATTCTACAGTCCCTACGGCGCATAGAATCCAGTAACCCAGTCTTCATGCTCGATGAGGTCGATAAATTAACCACTGATTTCCATGGCGATCCGGCTTCAGCCCTTCTCGAAGTACTCGACCCTGAACAAAACAGTGAATTCCGCGATAATTACTTGGAAGTGGCTTATGACCTCTCCCAAGTCATGTTCATAACTACTGCAAATACCTTGGAGACTATTCCAGGTCCTTTGAGGGATCGGATGGAAATCATATCCCTCTCCGGATACACCGAAGGAGAGAAAATTGCCATCGCAAAAGGTTATCTCCTTCCACGACAGATTCGAGAAAACGGCCTTAGACCTGAAGAAATTAATTTTACCGATGATTCTTTAAAATCCATTATCCAGTTGTATACTCGCGAGGCCGGTGTTAGAAACATGGAAAGAAATATCGGCTCGGTCTGCCGAAAAATTGGTACTCGCATTGCCGAAGGCAAGAGCGCATCTGTCCTGGTAACGCCAAATGAAGTTAAGGAATTCCTGAGCAACCCACCATTTCAAGGCCCCGAAGAACTTAGTATGCGTACCTCGATACCTGGCGTCGTACCCGGTCTGGCTTGGACTCCCTATGGAGGGGATGTGCTTTTCATCGAGGCCACGCGCATGCCTGGTGCCAAGGGCTTTCAAGTGACTGGTTCGGTTGGCAATGTTATGCAAGAATCTGCCCGTGCAGCAATGTCTTACGTCCGCGCACATGCCGAACAGTTAGGGTTAGCAATAAATTTCTTTGAAAAGTCAGATTTCCACTTACATATTCCTGCGGGCGCACAACCTAAAGACGGCCCTTCGGCAGGTGTCACTATGGCCACAGCGCTTACATCCCTCATTTCTGGAAGAAACGTGAAACCTGCCCTAGGGATGACAGGTGAAATCACCCTGCGGGGCCAGGTACTGCCTATAGGTGGTGTTAAAGAAAAGGTGCTGGCGGGCCACAGGAATGGCTTACGCACTATCATTCTACCAAAACGAAACAAACCAGACATTGACGATATTCCTGAAGAAATT
>CAZHWV010000156.1:0-9955 GCA_964536185.1 uncultured Anaerolinea sp.
AGGCGCTGTAAATGCAATGGCAAAAACCGATAATACCGATATAATTTCAGCGGATGGGGTTGGCATGAGTGCTCCTGTGCGCGGTCGTTTGACTGGCGCTTACTACCGCCGGGATGCCGAATTCGCGCACTACAACCGAGTCGTCCGTCATCATTCCACTTACTTCCATCATTAGCCCCCCAGCATCCCGGTCAGCTCATGCATTCGAAAACAGGCTTTCCAGCGCAACCCGTTGACGCGCAGTCCACCAGCCTCTCGGTCGGCTCGCGCCAAAACCAATCCATAAACAAAACGCGCCTTTTTATGGGCGCGTTTTGTTTATGGAAGCATATCATGGGGCACTTGTGTAAAAGCTCCAGCAAAAAGGATGACTGCACAAAACCAGAGCTGCCCCAAAAGCATGGCTGATTTGACAGTTTTCAATTTCTCAATGTCCCTTTATAGATTGTCACCAACAACGTTATTTGATAACCCCTTTTACCACTACCTCTCCATTCTTCCACTCGGCAGAGGTGAAACGGACGGGGAGCAGGTCGGCACGGCGGAGCTGCACCTGGATTTCATCTTCGATGACCTGACGCATGGCGGGCGGGAGCGGCAGATTCAACGAGATGATTTTCACCACCGGCAGGCCAGTCTCGTTTAGGATGATATGCACTTTGGCGCTGACGTGCAATCTCAGCCCGGTGACCAGCACATCCCCTTCGCCGGTGACATAATCGGGGGTGATTTTCACTTGGGGATAGGCAAACGGGATTTGGGGATATTTTTGCAGATACCAGGTAATCGTCTGTTCGGCTTCCAATTCCGTCAGATTGACCTGCCACGTTTCCCCGGAATGTTTTCCCGAAGAAATGTAGTTGAGCAAGCCCTGGACTTCAGGGTCCATGATCGGGTCAACGATGTGTGGCTGGGCAAGGGCAAGCAGCATTTGCGCCCAAACGAACAGGTTGACCAATGCCAGCCCCAAGGCGATCACCCGGTTCCAAGTCCAGCGGATTTTTAGCGCAGCCATAGTTTCAACCCCGCAATCCCTGCCGGGACAATGGCAACCAGGCAGGCGAAAGCCCAAATCGCCAGCGCCCGATCGGAGGGGAGAAAATCGGTTTCAGACGCAGCATTTTCGCCGAGGAGAGTCAGTGTTTGTCCATGCCCAAAGGCGCGGCCAATCCACAGGGCAGAAAGACCCAGAATGAGCAGAAAAGCCAGGGTAACGCCAGTCGCCGAAAGGCCAAGTAGATCGATTTCGGGCGGCAGTTCGCCAAAGAAACGCGCCCCGCCCAGAGTGATGACCAGTAACGATCCGCCATTCCAGACCGCGTGGATAATGAAGGCAATGCCGAAACGCAGCAGCCATTTTCGGCCAGCGTTGGGCGAACCGCGAAGAACATCCCGCCAGCCGAGGGCCACCAGCCCCGCGCCAAGCGGATGCAGCGCCCCGCCCAGGGCACGGACAAGAAAAATCCCGGCCCAGATCGGGTACCCGGCGGCAGCGTAAAGGATATTTTCCAGCGCGGCGAACCCGGCCCCGGCCAGTGCGCCCAGCCAGAAGGTTTCCTTTTCGCCCAGCCGTTTGACCAGCGGCAAAACGATGAGTGGTTTGGCTATTTCCTCGGCCAGTGGTGCAATCACTGCCAGCTGTACGAATAGATAAATAAAGCCGGGATTGGTCAGTGCGCGAGCCATCTTGGCATCCGACAACGCAACGATCAGGGTATTGAGATTGTCCATCAGCCTTGCGCCCAAGCCAAAGATCAGTGCGATAACGATCACCGGCAGCAAAATCTCCAAAACGAGCGCTGTTGCCACACCAAGCGTTCCACCGCCGATAAAGGCCGTCAGCCCGCGCCGCCAGGTGAGCGAATCGGACTCCAATATCTCCTGATATTGGAGTTGCGTATTACCCTCGAAAATCGGGAGATTTTCGACTCCGGTTTTAGCGGGGAGTTTCGCGTCCATCGGCGCTTGCGGCACAAACCAGGCCACCGCCCAAAGGGGCGGTAAAACTGCCAGAACTAAAAAGACGGGCGTAAAAAACAGGCCAGGCAGTATCTCGAAACCGCTCACTATCCCACCCAAAACCATCAGTAGCCCAAAGATGCCCACCAATACCAATGCGGGCGGCAGGCGCAGCGGGCGCGAGGCTTTGCCTTTCAACGCATCACTGGAAAAACGCCACAGCGCCCAACCCACGCCAAAAGTGAGCAGGCTAAAAGTCAGGCTAAAAATGCTGTAAATCGTCGATACGCTGGCTGGCTGACTTAACATGAACAGGTTGATGCAGAACAGGTTCAGTAGTGAGACCAGTCCCGGAAGCACCAAAAGCGCCCCGCCAATTTGCGCCAGGTGTTTTACCCAGTGATGAGTCACGTTTGCAGTCATTCCCAGGTCTCCAAAACTTTTTGCCAAGCCTTAATCGTATCCAACTTGCGTTCCACCAGCACAGCCAGCGCCACCAGCATCAGCCCAATCAGGCCAAACACCAGCCATTGGTTGACGGTTTGCAGGGCGTTGAGCAGTTGTCCCAGCACGGCAAGCATGACACCGATAATCCCGGCGTAGAAAAAACGTCGCAGGCGGCGCGCGCTACCCCACCACAACGAGGTCACCCCCTCGCAAATCAGCAAAAAAGCAAAGAACAGGCCAAAAACAAGCGTCTGCCAGAAAAGCGAGCCGAGCATGAGAAACATGGCCAGGTAATCGAGCCAGCGCCCCAACGCGCGTTGACCGTTGCGCCATTCCAGGTAGCCAATTGTCAGCAGGTACAAACCGGCAGGGAGGGCGTACCACTGCACCTGGCGCAGCCCATCCCAGGTGTTGATGTAAAAAGCGAACATAAACCAGCCCGCCAACAGCAAGCCTACCGCCAGGTAGCCCAGCCGCAGCCGTTTATAACCTGCCGCCGCCGCTGCATAGAGCAGGCCAATCAGCGAAAAAACATCCACTGCCATCCAGGCCATCTGAAGCTGGACATTCTCACGGGAAGACAAACCAAACAGGATCAGCAGAGAAGAGATAAACAGATCGAATCCTTGTACAAAGGCGGCAAAAAATGTCAGGATGGAAATGGTCATTCCTGCCCTTTGGAGGGGACGCTCCCAAATCGGCATCCACCGCGCCCAGGCTTGTTCCAGGATACCGGGCCAGAGCCTTTGCTGCCGTTTCAGCAGGGTGTAGCCAAACCCAAGCGCGCCGTACCCCAGGGCCAGTTCCGCCAGGTAGATGGGCAGACGATAACCTGGCATGTTTGCGGCTTCATGCCATTGAAGCAAGGCTACCACGCCCAGCAGGGCGCTGAGATAAGGCAGCCATTGCGACATCCAGATGGAGGCCAGCAGCGCGATGAGCAGGGCATGTACCAGCGAAATGCTGGCTGAGGCAAAGCTATCTCGCACGCTGCTGCCCAACTGCCCGGCTAAAATGTCGATAAAAACGAACCAGTAAAGCGGGCGCGACCAACCCTTAAAGCGTTTCCCCTTTTCAAGCGGGGAACCTTCCTTGAGCCATTTCTCCAATCCCAGCCCCAGCGCCAGTGTCAGCAGTGTGACCGGCAGGAAGCGCAGCCAGGCATCAGCGGGGTAACGCCACCAGCCCAGGAACTGCAGGTTGTAGATTGCCCCCAGGTGCCCGGCCAGGGCGGCCATTCCCAGCCAGAAGCGCGACCGGAAACGGTAGGCGGCCAGGGCGTAGAAAATCATCAGCAGGAAAAAATTCAGGGCGGTCAGATCGGCATGCTGACTGGTAAAAGCCGGGGCAAAGGAAGCCAACCCCAAGCCGATCGCATAGAGTGGCAGCCCCCACCAGTGGGTCAAGCGTTCGGCAAAGGCCAGCGGCCATTTGAGCGGCGACCCAAAGGGGAAAGCGTGCCACGCGCCGAGGCGCAAATCTGCCCACCAACCCAGGCCAAAGGCGAGGATCGCGCCGGGGAAAAGCATCAGACCTTGATAGGCCGGTTGGATGGAGGAAAGCTGGAGCGCGCTGGCATATGTCACCGGGGCGAGGGCGCAGGTCAGAACCAGCAAGATGGGTTGGTTTAGCCAGAAAGCGCAAATGGCGTATAGCAAAGCCGCGCCGCCATAGCCCCACAGCGCCCCAGTTTGATCCTGGCTGGAGGGCGGCAGGCTGAGGGCGCTGACGGTGAAACCAGCGGCCAGCGCCGCCGCGCCGTAAGAATGCAGCCGCGCGCGGCGCAGCACCCAGCCAAGGGATAGGTAAAGGGCGGCCAACCCCACCAGCCACCAGCCGCGTCTTTCGAGCGGCACGCCCGCCTGCGCCAGCGCAATCAGCCAGGCCAGGGCTGCCAGCCCAGCGGCTGGGTAGAGCCACAGCGCGCTGCGGAAAATCCGGGCGGAGATGACCAACAGCAGGGCGTCGTAAAGCAGGGTCATTGCCAGCAAAACAGGCAGGTGAGCCGTCAGCAACGTTCCGACAATCAAAGCCGCGTAACCGGTGAGATGGGCGGGCAGGCTGTAGGCACGCATCAGGCGCGGGTACGGAGTGATTTTCTCCAACCAGCGCCCGGCCAGTAGCCCCCAGATGCCAAAGGAGAGCAGGATCAAGCCTAAATGTTCGTGACGGGCGGAAGGCAGCCAGCCCCTGAATAAATACAGACACCAGACCGGTACCAGCGCCAGGGCCGGATAAAGAAATTTGGTGGCGGTGAACACCGGAGTGGTTTCGTTCCGGACGGTTCGGCGGTGCTGCATCCAGGCGGAAAAGCCATACAAGCCGATTGCCAGCCCAAACGAGAAGCGGCTGGCCTCAGCATTCGCCACGCCCCAAAGCAGGGCAAACGGCGTCAGGAGGTGGGTGTAGACGCTCAGCGGTGTGGCGTAAGCGGGCGGGGCATAGCGTTTTACCAGCAGATTCAAACCGAGCAGGAACCAGGCCAGAGCCAGCCAACTGATGGCAAAATCGGGCCAGTCCGGTTGCCAGGCGGTGAACCAGCCCAGGTTGGTGAGAATCGTCCAGGGGATGAAGAGCATGCCGCCTGCCAGCCAGACAAAACGCGCTTGCCGGAAAAGGCGCGCCGAGAGGGCATAGAGCGAGGTGATGATCAACAGCCCGGCTGCCGCCCAAGTCTGTGGAACACGCCCTCCGCCCAACAAAACCAGGTTGCGGACGAGAGCCAACCCAATGATCCCGGCAGAGCCAATCCAGCCGGTGACCAGTAGGGGGCGTTGGAACAAGCCCCAGGTGAGGCGGAAACTCGCCCGCCGGCGTCTTGGCAAGCCAGGAGAGCGTTTCAGGGCGTTCAGCAGCCGCTCGGCCAGAATCAGAACCACAACGATCAGCGCGCCTTTGGCCGCCAGGGAGCCCTGTCCACGGCTGTAGACGAGGACAATCAACCCGCCTCCACCCGCGGCCAGCCAAACGGCTAGAAAAGCCCAAATTTCTTGATAGCGTCCCCAGGCAAACAGGGCGTAAGAAAATGCCAGGAGCATTTGAGCCAGCCCGGTAACCAGTTGATAGCGGTCGGTGGAGTTCGGAAAACTGCTTAGCCAACTCAGGTAGATGTAAGCCAAAATGCCGAAGGTCAGCAGGTGTGCGCTGTGATACAGCGGAACCAGGAAGGCGGATTTGACCAGCCGGACACGCTCTGCCAGCAGACCAGATAGGAAGTAGAGCATCACCAGCACACAGAGCGCGAGGGCCAGGAACTCACTTTCCACGTCGGCAACATTGAGCCAGTAGAGCAGCCCCCAGGCCGTAACGAGACCCGCCGGGTAGAATTCCCAGCGCTGACGGGAGACCAGGGTATCGGCAAAATAGAGCAGACCGGCGGCGAGCAGCGTAATCGCAATAACGTAGCCACGCGAGTCGAGCAGGCTGGCTGCAAACGGCGCGCTAACGCTGACTGCCAGCCCAACCAGACGCCAGGGCAGGCGGCATCCGCTGGGGGTGAAACGCAGCCAGTGATTGACAAAGACCATGCCCCAGGCCAAAGCCGCCAGCGCGAGCGGAAAATCCAGACCGGCGGGCTGGTCTCTGGAAAAGACGACAAAAAGCCAGTATGGGAGGGGCAGGGCCGCCATCCAATGGAAGATTGCGCCATCGACAAAGAACTTGTGCGGGGCGCGAGGGTGCGCTGCGCCAGTCAGGGGGGTGACTTCCATTAAACGGGACGTAATTTCACTGGCAGATTCTCCATTTAGTATGGTGCAACGCACTTCCGGGATGAAAAACCCCGGCTGTTTGCGCCAGGCCAGTAGCGCTCCCCAGGCTGACAGGATCAGCCAGTTGCCAAGGGCGTAAATCAGGAGAGGTTTTTTATCAAAGAAAACAGGTGCAAGCACTGCCAAACCAGCAATAATGTATCCGGCGAGGACAAGCGCGGGAGCAAAGCCCCTGGTTTTTTCGCGGGCAAAGGCCAACGCCAGGAAAATATGCGCCAGCGCCAGCGAAACCCAACCCACGCTCAACTGTTCAAGCGGCAGTTTCAACTCAGACATGGCAAAACTGGCGGCGGTAAATGAGAAAAATGAGGCGGCGTAAACGTAGCGAGGTTGTTTCCACAACCTCGCAGCCAGCGCCACGCTAACCAGCAAGACGGTATGGCTGGCGGCAGCTGCCGCTCCGCTGGACAGGCTGGTCAGCGGGAGCAACGCGGCGACGATGATTAGCGCAACGCCCCAACGCAGGGCGGTTTGGCTATGGTGGGCCAGTAAATTGGTCGATTGGGAGGTTGGTAAATCGGTAAGCTGGGAATCGGGAGTTGGGAGTTGTTTGGCAGCCTGTTGGAGTTTGTAGCCGGTGAGCAGGTAGATGGGAGTGAGACAAGCCAGACCAAAGGCATGCCAGGCGGGGTTGGTCTGGGTTTCGAAGAACAGGGCGCTTTGGAGCATGTAAACGGCCACCGGCAGGGATAGAGCAGCCAGGTTGCCCAATCCCCGGCTCCGGTGGCGGATTGCGCCCCAACCAAAGAGGAATCCACCGATAAACCAGTTGACCGTCATGGCATAGTGCAGGGCGTCGTAGCTCTCGCGGGTAATCAGTCGCAGGGCCAAGGTCTGCGGCATCAGTACGGCAGGAACCAGCAGGGCCAAAAAACGGAAAGGTTCTGCAAAAAAGCGCCAGCGCCCAGGTTTTTTGAGTTTTTCCAGCGCGAGGGCGATCAGGTTGAGCAGGGCGGCGAGCACGGTCAGCGCGGCGAAGTACCAATCGCGGGAAAGTCCCAATGGTTGGAATAATCTTTCCAAGAAGGCCAGCAGGGTGCTTCCGATGGCGATGGCAGTAATGTAACCGAAAAAACGGCTCTGTATGCTTAACGCCGAAAGAGTATAAGCCGCCAGGCAGGCGAGGGAGGTCCACAACCAGAAATCCGGCCAGCCCTGGGGGGGCGAACCGTAGTTGGCGTAAACGGTGTAACAATCGATGGGCACAAACAGGGATGCAATGGCGCTCAGGGCAATGCCAGAGCGGCGCATGGAGGTCTTTGTCCACACCAGCCAGCCAAGGAAAAAGAAGACGGCGGTGAATCCGCTGGGAATGGCCACCCGCACCGGAGTGGAGAAATCCCTCCAGCCCCAGACAACAAAGGAGATGGCCGCGGTGAATAGCAGGAAAATTCCCAAAAAGAGCAGGGCGTGCAGGGTGCGTTCGGACAGGATGGTACGCCAGAGCGTTTCGCGCAGGGGCGGACGCGGTGCCGGAGGTGCTGGCGGTGTGGCTGAAACGGGAGTAAGTTCAGGAGAAGTTTCAGCGGGAATCGGCTGGGGCGGGATAGCTGCCTGGGCAACGGGAACTGGCGCTGGCTTGAGCCGCGCTTCCAAATTCCTTTTTTCTGCCAACCAGGGGGCGTTGAGTTTCCTTTCGTTTTCGAGTTGTTTCAACTCGCCCAAAAGGCGCAGGGCTTGAATGCCGTTCAGGATAACCTCCACCACTTCCAGGCGTTCAGCGTCATTGTTGGGATATTCCGGGCGCTCTTGGCCCTCCAGTCGCTGACGGAGTTCGAGCAGGCGGGCATACCTTTGGGGTAGAAAGCCGGTCCTTAGCAGCCCGGCGGTAAGCCAGCTATCGATTTCCTTGAATAGACTTTCCAGGCGGAGATATTCAGGCCAGGTTGCCTGGGCTTTATCTGGCGTAAAATGCGGGTAGCGCAGTCCCAGGTTGGTTTGCAGTTTCTGCTGGAGGCTGGTGTAATACGCGCGCAGTGTTTGCGTGGCCTCCGGCGCGAGTTGCAGGTCGGGCCAGGTTTCCATTTCGGCCAGGAGCCAATCGAGTTGATGCAACTCGGTCAGTTCGGCAGGGTTGCCCTGGAAACCACACCTGGGGCAGGTTTTGGAGATTGCATGGTTGGGAATGTGGCAGCGTGGACAATCCATGCTTTGATTATTGCACAGGAAATGGATGCGGGCAAGCGAATAAGAAGTTTCGGCAGTTTTTTGAGAGTTTTATAAAGGGTTAGGAGGCATCGGATTGTGGGTTTCTCCACGCTTATCAGTTAACAACAGCAAACCACCATCTGGGTGCGCCTCCTCACAAGCATATGAGGAAGGTTATCACCAAAATAGATTAAATTTGTCAGTCAATCAGGTCTGCTCTACGTAGTACGTAGAAAAATAACCGTAAACTTCATAAAAGAACTCCGTAAGAGATAGTATGACTCTTGTGCAAAAAGCCGATATTAACCGGCTAAAATTGGGCTCAAAACCGGCTTGAACCCTGATGCCCTTACACATTTTTATTGAGAGCCTGAATGGACGACAGGCGATAGGAATAACGGAGATAAATGTGCCTGGAACCTTGGCAAAAGGTTGAGATTGGTTGAAACACAACGTTGAAACCAGCGTAAACCAAGCTGAAAGAGGCTCAACTCACGTTGTGATCCAGGGTCAATCACTCGTCGAGCGCCTTCTCCACCAGCAAGAACTTGCTCACCCAATTCGTGACACCACAACTTGGCGATTGCCAAGGCTAAAAGCAACCGTTCTAATCTTTCAGCGTGCATCAAATTAGTATCGTCCATGTTGAATCCGCCGGATTTATCATCTCTGAAGCTTTGTTCCGCGTCCATCCGAACACGGTATTCTCGCAATCGCTTTCGACAAGCACGTTGGTCTGATACGATTGCCAATAATTCTGGCGCGTGTTGTTCGTCGCCTTCAGTCCAAGTCACCGATAAGTTGGCACACAATTTGAAATCCTGTGTGAATAAAACATCTTGAAAGTATCTTCGCTCTCCTGGATGAATGCCCAACTCACTAATCCGACAATAGCGACCAGTTCTCAGGGTAACAAATGTGTTATCAGCCGTCCGAATATCGTAGTGCCAGCCCAGTTTTTGGCACAATTGGGCCCAATCACAATCTCGAAAGCCACGGCCTGCCAAGAAATTCACTTTTTTCACCCGTGAGCGCAGGAATTCAGCAACACGTGTCAACATTTCATCCACTTTTTCTACTGGCGGTATGCCTGTTCCTGGCACAACCACCCAGCCTAACGGGATGGATCGTTGCCCATGTGCTAACGATAAGCGCAGAATTTGCCACCGGTCTCCGCCAACCATCACTCCATCCAGAATAACGTTGGCCACTTCATCTTTCCAATCTATCAGCGCATGTTCCAGAACTGGTTTGTAGAAACTCCATACATCCACATGAAAATTCATTAACCAGCGCCGAATCATCGTAACTCGCGACTCTGCCTGGGTTTCTCCAGGAATATGTGTGGCTATTTTGCTCAAAGCTATCGATTCGGATTGCAAAATTCCTACCACAATCCAAATCCAGTTCCTGACTTCCGTAATATTTCTGGCGCTTACCAAGGTACTCAGTGTTCCTATCAAACGGCTATACAATTCTTCGCTGCTATTCATAGTTCAGCCTCCTTTGGGTTTTGCCTACAATTATTATGGAGGCTCCCTGCGCCAGCGCAATACTTAAATCTGTAAGGTAGTCAGGCTTGAACCTTAAAAACCGAGCGAAAAAAGATCGCGTAGATACAAAAAAAGAAG
>CAZHWV010000157.1:0-9763 GCA_964536185.1 uncultured Anaerolinea sp.
CATCACGAAGCGAGGCGCTTTCTTCTCCTATGGCGATATCCGAATCGGGCAGGGTCGTGAAAACTCCAAAGAGTTCCTGCGTCAAAACCCGGACCTGGCCAACGAAATCGAAGCAGTCATACGTCAAAAGGCCTTAGGCGGCGAGATCGTCTTACCCATCGATATCAGCGGCGAAGATGACAACAACGCTGGCGGAGACGAATAATCTGACCATGCAGCGGAACACGTTTCGCAATTTGCAATACGCAATACGCAATTTGTTTTGCGTATTGCTATTTTTTCTAAGCGCTTGTGGTTCGATCGCTACGCCCACGCCCTTTATTGCGCCTCGCAGCCCGAAAATAACCCCAACTGCAAGGCTGTTTTCGACACCGACTTTTCAAGTGACACTGCCCCCTGCAGTAAATTATCCCGAATCTCTTCCTGGCACTCTCTCAGGTGTAGCTGATATTGCTACTACAGCTACAGACAGTGTTTTGCTGCAAATATTGGTCACGCCAGAACTGCCCAATACATTAGAACCAACCTTGGAGCCAACCATACCTGAGCCAACTGCCGAATTGTCGAGTCCCACCCCAAAAGCTTGTAGCGATTCCTTGAGGTACCTGGAAGACATCAACTATCCTGACGACAGTATAGTTTCGTCTGGACAAGCTATTGAAAAACAGTGGCGGGTGGAAAATAATGGTTCGTGTGATTGGGATGGTCGTTATCAATTGAAGCTGCTTGACGGGTATCCAGCCCTGGGAGCGCCGGTCGAAATGGTGCTTTTCCCGGCACGCGCCGGTACCCAGGCGGTTTTATCTGTTTACTTCATTGCGCCTGCTGAGGCTGGCAGTTATCACACAGCCTGGCAGGCATTCAACCCCGAAGGCCTTGCTTTTGGCGAGGTGGTCTACATGGTAATCATCGTCAATTAGGAATGGTTTGTTTGAGCACGACCCAGCCAAGCGACTTAACCTCTCGGCGTTAATATTTTGACCCTTTTCAAGTGGAGATGTCCAAAATCTCCATGTTCTCGTTTACAATTCCCCCATGTTTGAATTCAATCTACTCGCAAAAGAAGGCTGCGCCCGCGCAGGCGTTTTTCATACCCCCCACGGCGATCTTCAAACGCCAGTTTTTGCCCCGGTCGGTACGCAAGCCAGCGTCAAAACTCTCACCCCACAGCACCTAAAGGAATTGGGTGCATCCCTGGTGCTCTCCAACACGTACCATCTGTATCTGCGCCCCGGCGATGATTTGGTGGCTGAGCTGGGCGGTCTGCACAAATTCATGCAGTGGCCCTTGCCCATGCTTACCGATTCTGGCGGCTTCCAAGTTTTTTCATTGGCGCTGACACGCAAGATCGATGATGACGGCGTGACCTTCAAAAGTCATATCGATGGATCAACCCACCGTTTCACCCCTGAAAAATCCATTGCCATTCAGGAAAACCTTGGCGCTGATATCATCATGGCCTTTGATGAATGCTCCGATCCCAATGATCGTGCCTACAGCCGGAAAGCTATGGAAAGGACCCATCGCTGGGCAGAACGTTCATTAAATGCGCACGCGCGCGCGGACCAGGCCTTATTCGGAATTGTCCAAGGGGGCGTAGATCCGGACCTGCGTGCCATGTCAGCAGAGTTTATTTCATCCCTGCCATTTCCGGGTATCGCTATTGGTGGGTTATCAGTGGGTGAAACAAAAGATGAGATGCACCGCACACTTGATGTGGTCACACCGTTGCTGCCCGAACACAAGCCACGCTATTTGATGGGGGTCGGTACGCCCGAAGACCTGATTAACGGTATCGCCCGAGGTGTCGACATTTTCGATTGTGTGCTGCCGACAAGGCTGGCTCGCCACCATGCGGCTTTTTCCTCTACAGGCCGATTGAACCTGATGAATGCGACCTTTAAGCGTGACCAACGACCGATTGATGAAAACTGCGACTGTTACACCTGCTGCACCTTCACCCGTGCCTACATCCGCCATCTGATTAATGCAAAAGAATTGCTGGCCGGGACGTTGATCTCCATCCATAATTTGCATGCTTTGATCCAACTTGTCAAAGATATTCGCAGTTTCATACAAGATCGCTCATTCGAGAGTAAAATACCGGCTTTACTGGAACAATGGGGTAACAATGCTCACCGGCAGTCGCCCCTTGCCTGATGAAAAATGAATAATATCGGAGAAAAAACAAGTGACCATCTTTGATGCTTTTCTGCTTGGCATTCTGCAAGGCCTGACGGAGTTCATCCCTGTTTCGTCCACTGCGCATTTATTGATCGCTCAATATTTTCTTGGCCTTCCAGCCGACGAAGCAGCATTTACCTTCAGTGTGCTGGTGCAGCTTGGCACCATTCTTTCGTTGGTTGTTTATTTCTGGAAGGACCTGGTGGCGATCCTGGTGGCCACGACTAATAACCTGGGTGGTCTGGGAAATTTTAAAACACTGCCCGACAATGCGAAAATGGGCTGGTATATCGTTATTGCGACCATCCCAGCGCTGTTGGCCGGCGTGCTGCTTAAGAAGTATGTCGAATTTCTGTTTGGATTGCCGCTAACCGAGGCAGCCATTCGCTTATTCACAGCGGCGGTATTATTGACGCTGGCTGAATATTTGGGAAAGCATAGCCGTAAATTGGCTTCGATGGCCTGGCAAGACGCTCTTTTTATCGGTCTCATGCAGGTGATCGCGGTCTTCCCGGGCGCATCGCGCAGCGGCACAACCATCAGCGGTGGCATGTTCAGGGGTTTTGACAGGCCGGCTGCGGCTCGTTTTGCATTTCTAATGTCGGTGCCGGTGATGGTGGCCGCGGGAGCTTATGAGGCGCTTGGCTTGCTCAAGATGCCCGGTATCAGCCAGTTTCTACCGTTAGTTGTCGTGGGGCTGGTGACTGCGGCCACCGTTGGTTGGTTGGCGATCAAGTGGCTGCTGGCCTACCTGAACAGACACTCTTTGTATATATTTGCGGCATACTGCGCTGTGCTTGGCGCAGCCTGCATAATATTTCAAATCCTTGGTTAATATTTGCACCGGCTCGGCGCTTGCCGCGCTTTTGAGGTAGTTCCTTCCAGGCATCTGGCACAGGCTAAAATAATGATCAGGTTCTTACTCGCAACCTTGCTGTTCCTGTCAGCCTGCGCGCCCACGGCAACGCCCGCCAGCACACCGCAGCTGATCAGGATACAGGCAACTGCAGCGACCCAACCCTGGCTGGCGGATGCCTATAACTGCGCGCAGGGACTTTCTAGTATCTTGGCGAATGTCGATGATCCAAACCTGGCGGATATCAGCATACGCATGGGCGAACCAGAGAGCTTGTCGGCTTTCGCATATCAGATTGACATCGAGGACCTGTTGATCGTGACTCATCGCGAGAGCCAGCTGCAAAACCTGACGGCAGAAGATGCGCGGAGATTGTTTTCACACTTGGAACCGCAGGTGGTTCAAGTTTGGGTATTTGCTTCCGGGGAAGATACCCAACAAGTGTTTGTACATGAAGTACTGCATGGACAGATGCTCACATCACTTGCTCAAGTGGCTGTCAGCCCTCAGCAAATGTCTGACAGCCTCAACCAGGATAAAAACGCTGTTGGTATTTTGCCGCGGCGTTGGAAAGCTGAAACCATGCGGGAGATTTTCCGGTTATCCGAAATACCGGTACTGGCATTGGTGAAATCTGAGCCGCAGGGTTTGATTAAAGCCCTGTTAGCCTGTCTGCAAAAATAGATCAGGAGGTTGTATGTATCACTCCATTTCTTTGGATATTGCGGGACCAGGTTTGTTATATGCGGTAGGAGGCAGCCTGTTGGGTTTGTGTTTCGCTACAGCCATCATCATCATTCTTGAAAGCTTGGTACTGTGGCGGCTACATTGGGGCTCTCTCAAACGCGCACTGCTGGCTGGCTTCGTGATGAACTTTGTCACGGCAACTCTGGGAATGGGGGTGGTACTATTCACCTTGCAGTTGGGTTGGTGGGGACTCTTCATTGATTTTGTTCTCTCTTTTCTGGCTGAAGGCGGAATCCTGATGTTATTCAAGCCCGGCGCAAACCGCGAGAACTGGTTGGCTGCCTTAATATTAAATTGCGCCAGCTATATCCTGGTGATTCTGCCACTGTACTTTATTTTTGGTCTGCTCAAATGACATACCTGCTGCCTGTATTGCTTGGCCTGGCGCATGGAGTTTCAGATGCATCTGCAGGACTTCTTGTGGGCTTGATAATCCAACAAAGATCGCCGGTGATGAATTCCCTGATCTTGTTGTATAACTTGTTGGCGTTTGGGTTCCAGCCACTGATAGGAATGCTGTTTGACCGCATCGGACAACCCAAGCGGGGGGCGATTATCGGTCTGCTGTTAACATTAACCGGTTTGCTGGTGTTACCACTAAACTTGAATGTTGCCATTCTGCTGATTGGGATTGGTTCTGCTTGCCTGCATGCTGGTGGCGGATCAGTCGCCATCACGAGCATACCGGGGAAAGCTTCCGGCGTGGGGGTCTTTGCTGCTTTTGGCGTGGTTGGGCTTGCGCTGGGAGGAGTTTCGTCGATCGATTATTCTGCCAATGCCAGGCTTGTGCTTATCCTGCTGTTGGTTATTCTGTCGGCTGTTATCTGGTATACGCCCCAGATTTTCGATCGAAGCTATGAACAAGCCAGACTCCAGCCCGTGCCTTATGCCCTTCTTATTTTCTTTGTGATCGCAGTTGCTTTGCGCTCAACAGTCTGGGTAGGCGTGCAAATGGAAGTGCCGCGCTATTCGAGCGCTGCATTGTGGGTGGCGGTGGCGGCTGGAGCCGGCAAGTTGGTCGGTGGTTTTGCTGCAGATCGTTTCGGTTGGAGGCGCTGGATGCTTGGCGCGATGGCGGGGGCGGGAATCTTGCTAGTTTTTGAAAGTCAATGGTTGCCAGCCCTTTTGGCAGGCGCACTGATGCTCCAGTCGGTGACGCCCCTGTCTATTGCGGCAGCTGGACAGGCTCTGCCAAAATTCCCGGCGCTGGCAGCTTCGCTGGCACTTGGAGCAGCAATCATCGCTGGCGGGCTGCCATTTTTTATCCTCCCTGGTGGTTGGTTTGGGCCGGTTGTGATGGTTACCGCCATGTTGTTGTCAACGCTATGCTATTGGAATGCCCTGAAACATTCCAGTTTTGGCAAATCCAAACAATCAAGCCAGTAGTGCAGATAATGGTTGGATTAACGTCCTGTCTCGGAGGAGCAAACCATGAGTGATTCATTTGAATTCGGTGGCGAGATTGTTTGGCGACCAACGCCAGAAGTCATAGAACGAGCTCATTTGACCGCTTTTATGCGCAGGCATGCTATCAGGGATTTTGGCGCACTGATGGATCGCTCGATAACGGACGTGAGCTGGTTTACAGATGCCATTCTGGAGTACCTGGACATTCAATTTTACAAACCCTATTCGCAAGTTGTTGACCTGTCTGGCGGGATGCAGTTCCCGGGATGGTGCCTCGATGGGCAAATGAATATTGTTCACAATCTGCTGGATAAGTATTTGACTCAGGATCCGTCCTCGCAAGCTCAGAACAGCGCAGAATTCAATCGAGGCCAGAGCCATGCGTTAAAAACGGCTTTAAGGTGGGAAGGGGAAGACGGGACAACGCTCAGCCTTACTTACCGGGAATTGTACGAACAAACCAATCAAGCTGCCAATGCGCTGCGCTCGCTAGGTCTTGGAAAAGGCGACGCCATTGGTCTATACATGCCGATGACACCTGAAATTGTGATTGCTCTGCTGGCGATTGCCAAAATAGGCGGGATAATTTTGCCGCTTTTTAGCGGATATGGCGCGGGTGCCATATCCAGCCGCCTGGGCGATGCGGATGCTATAGCCTTATTTACGGCTGATGGTACATTTCGACATGGTAAAGTAGTCGAAATGAAGACGATCGCGGATCAAGCTGCTGCCGAGGTCCCTTCGCTGAAACATATGATTGTTTTCCGTCGAACTGGGCAAAATGTGCGCATGGTACCGGGTCGAGATCACTGGTGGGACGAACTTGTCGGCTTGCAGCCTACCGAAGCGGAAACAGAGATCACGTCGGCTGAAGACGTGCTTATGCTCCTGTATACATCGGGAACGACTGGCAAACCGAAAGGGGTTGTCCACACCCATTGCGGCTTCCCGATTAAAGCGGCGCAGGATATGGCTTTTGGCACGGATGTCCATCAAGGAGATGTTTTTTACTGGATGACTGATATGGGCTGGATGATGGGCCCGTGGCTTGTATTTGGAACGCTGATCCTTGGCGCAACAATGTTCCTGTATGATGGCGCGCCGGATTTCCCTGCCCCTGACCGGTTGTGGTCCTTGGTAGAAAGTCACAAAATCACCCAGTTAGGCGTCTCGCCAACCCTGATCCGCACGTTGATTCCGCACGGTGAGCAATTATTTCGCAGCCATGATTTATCTTCAATTAAATGCTTTGCCTCGACGGGCGAACCCTGGAACCCTGATCCCTGGTTGTGGCTGTTTGAGAAGGTTGGCGACAAAACGAGACCCATCATCAACTACTCAGGCGGTACAGAAATTTCGGGCGGCATATTGATGGGCAACCCGCTCCTGCCACTCAAGCCATGTGCATTTTCAGCAGCTTGCCCAGGGATGGCCGCTGACGTACTGGATGAAAACGGTCAAGCAGTTCGGGGCAAGGTGGGTGAGTTGGTCATCAAAGCGCCCTGGATTGGTATGGCACGTGGTTTTTGGAAATCTCCGCAGCGCTATCTCGAGACATACTGGTCAAGATGGGAAAATGTGTGGGTACATGGTGATTTTGCCGCAATCGATGCAGATGGACTTTGGTATATACTTGGACGTTCCGACGATACCCTCAAAATCGCGGGAAAACGTCTTGGTCCTGCAGAAGTGGAATCGGTGCTGGTTCACCATCCGGATGTGGTTGAGGTAGCTGCGATCGGTGTGCCGGATGAACTTAAAGGGATGGCGCTGGTGGTCTTTTGCGTGCTAAAAGACGTGATAAGAACGGCGGACGAAATGCACCAGCGCAGGGAGCATGTGCGTAACGAGTTAAAGCACAGGATCATCGCTGCAATGGGCAAATCCCTCGCACCGAAAGCAATTTTTTTTGTCAGCGAATTGCCAAAAACCAGAAATGCCAAGGTCATGCGGCGTATAATCCGCTCAGCTTATCTCGGTTTGGAACAGGGTGATATCAGTTCTTTGGTAAACCCCCAGGCCGTGGAAGAAATCAAACAGGCCAGGTAAACCGGCAAAACGCGGCATTTTCTTCCATTGCCAATGCGCTATACGACCAGGCCTAACCTATTCCGATAGCAGAAGTAAAGCCAATCCGACCTGCGAGGATAACCGATTCTCATTGTCTGTCACGCAGGCGGAAAACCCAGGAGAATTATATGGATTATATCGATTTACGTTCGGATACTGTCACCAGGCCTACGCCTGCTATGTGGGAGGCGATGGCAACCGCCGCAGTGGGTGACGATGTGTATGGTAATGACCCGACAGTCAACCTGTTGCAAGAGGTGGCGGCAGCGAAGCTGGGCAAAGAGGCCGGATTATTTGTTCCATCCGGGACAATGGGCAACCTGGCGGGTATTTTGGCTCATTGTAACCGTGGCGATGAAGTCATCATGGGCCAGCGTTCGCACACCTTTTTGCACGAGGGCGGCGGAATTTCAACCCTGGGCGGAGTGCATTCGTACCAGATAAGAGAACAATTGGATGGCTCGTTGGCTTTGGATGATGTGGAGGCGGCAATCCGCGCAGATGATGACCATGAACCGGTCACGCGGCTTATCGAAATCGAGAACACCCAAAATGCTTGTGGCGGAGTGTTCCAGTCGCCGGCGTATATTCAGCGCCTGGCTGACTTTGCGCATGAACGTGGACTTATCGTTCACATGGATGGGGCGCGGGTCTTTAATTCGGCTGTTGCCCAGGGGCTGAACGTCAACCAACTCACCGGTCCAGTGGATTCAGTTACATTTTGCCTGAGCAAAGGATTGTGCGCGCCGGTTGGCTCGGTTTTATGCGGAAGCGCTGAGTTTATTAAAAAAGCGCGCAGAATTCGCAAACATCTTGGCGGTGGGATGCGTCAGGCAGGAGTTATCGCGGCGGCTGGAATTGTAGCTTTGGAGAGTATGGTAGATCGACTGGCTGAAGATCATGCTCGGGCTCGTTACATGGCTGAGGCTTTAAGCAAAATCCCCGGCATTATTCTTAGCCCGGCCATGCCGGCAACGAATATGATCTTTTTCAACCTGGCAGATTCGGTCAAGCTAAGCACCGGGCAAATCGAGAAAAAGTTGCAGGAATACGGCGTGCTGGCTCATTCTAGTGGGCCACGGCGCTTCAGACTGGTAACCCATTTTTGGATCGCGGATCAAGATGTCGATACAACCGTCGCGGCTTTTCGCGAAATCCTGCAGTAACGATAAGGGCGGCCCACCTGGGTCGCCCTTATTGATGATTATCCCATTTGCCTACTTTTGGCTCGATCTGGTTTCTTCCACGTTTTTTGGCTGTATATAAGCGTTGGTCGGCCAGGTCGATCAATTTAAATACGTCTTTGGCTTCTTTTGGAAAGATGGCCAACCCCTGGCTTACAGTTGGGAATGGCAGCAGCTTTCCATCCCGATCGCAAAGCGAGAGTGAGCTGACGGTTTCTTGAACCCGTTCGGCGACTTGTTGAGCCTGTAGTCCATTTGTCCCTGGCAATACAATTGTGAACTCCTCGCCACCCCACCGTCCGATAGAGTCGGTTGATTTTATGTGCTGGCGGATGGCCTGGGTCAGAACGGTTAACACCTGGTCGCCGACCACATGACCGTAGGTATCGTTATAATTCTTAAAAAAATCGATGTCCAGCATGATCAGGCTAAGAGGCAGGTTATTCAAAGTACAGTTTTGGGCTTCTTCGTTTAATACTTTTACGATATGTCCATGATTATAAACACCTGTCAGGCTGTCCAGACGCGACTGGGCCTGTACTTCAGCGTGATGGTAAGCGTTGTCAAGAACGAGAGCGGCCTGCTGGGCCAGGTTTTCAAGCAGCTCCAGGTCTGTGCGGCTGAAATCATTCGGCCTATAGGAAGCGACGGCAATAATCCCGTCGATGTGCCTGGCATGGAGGGGCACACCCATCCAGCACAGACTGGTCTTGTTTTTCCCCATCAAGACCAGCTTTACACCCTCTAGATCTATTTCATTCCGCAAATCGGCAATAAACAGCGATTCCTGGTTGCGGATGACCCAACCCGATAAACTGCCTTCCAAGGGCACAGATTCTGGCGGATAATACTCACCTTCATCGAAGATCAAATGCATTCTAAGCTGGCCGTCGTCTTGCACGAGACCCAAAAAATATGTTTCTGCCTGGAGCGCATCCTTGATGGCTGTGCCAATCAGGTCGGCAACTTCTTGTACATCCAGCAATATGCTAACATTCCGGGCGAATTCATTGATAACTTGCAAGCGCACAACACGTTTCTGGCTTGAAGCGTACAGGCGTTCAACCGTCTCCACAAAAATAATTGCTGTCAGAAAAAAAACGGATTGGTTAATAATGTCAGCCAGCGGAGTGTTGCCCAGGGCTATCAGTAAATACGCTCCAGCCGCCAGAAAAATAAATATATGCGCAGTAAGCCGATCCCACTGGATAAGTATGATGATGGAAATCAGAATCATAATAACGAGAGGAATGATCCGCAAATTTCCAGAAAGAAAATATACGCCAATGGAGATCGAAGCTGCCTGGCAAAATAC
>CAZHWV010000158.1:0-2026 GCA_964536185.1 uncultured Anaerolinea sp.
GTGTAAAAACCCATGTTGGACCAGGTGCTGATCATAATCACCCAAAAACGCGCCCAGGTGGGTTCTGTCATGAAAGGAACGGATGGATACCCGAGGCTGGTTATGACGCCGTTAAGCAAGCCATTATCCTGTAAAATCCATTTCCAGATGAGCGCAACGACAACCGGCGAGAGCAAGACCGGATAAAAATAGACACTGCGGAAAAATCCACGCGCCTTGATTTTGCGATTCAAGATAAGCGCCGTAATCAGCGAGAACAGCACCATGAATCCAACCTGGAAAACCACAAATTGGACGGTGTTGTAAACAGCTCTCCAAAACAAATCTTCGGCGCAACTGCCGGGTTCGAGGTAATTCTCACAATCCAGCAAACGATTAAAGTTCTGTGTGCCAATCCAGGCTCGGTCAGGAAGGAAAAAATTTGGGTCTTTCGTAAAAGCATAATTGAAGTTAAGCAGCATTGGAAAAAGGATAAAAATTCCAAAGATGGCCAGGTTTGGCAACACAAACACATAAGCCATCCTTTTCATGCCAATCCCCTGCTGGAGGGGCGAAAGAAGGAGGTCCACCAGTGAGATGGCCCCTTCATAAAGCACCGCTGATGCACGATTGAGCGCATCGGTCAACGATTTTACAAACTTATTCCGCATAAACATTTGAGCCATAAAAACTCCCTGCCAGAATGGGATTGCGCGGCTGAAAATCTTGATACAAAAACCAGCAAAATAGAGTACCACGGTAAATTATTTACCGTGGTACTCTATTTCAATTCGAGTTATGGCTTCTGGGCGATGGCCGTATCAATATCCTCTTGCAGTTTCTTGAGCATGTCATCCATGTTCAACTCGCCATTGATGAATTGGGCGATACGCGCATAGGACTTTTGATAGTAGGCAAAAGCGTTGGAATTGACGTTCAAGGCCCAACCCTGGTCATTGATATTGGCAATGCTGGAGGTAAAGGCACCCAAAGCAGCCTTCACCGCCGCATCGTCGGTCTTGTATTCAACACCAGCAGCCGCAACCGCCGCTTCGGCAGGCAGGGCCAGGGTTCCGGCGCTAAAGGCACTGTAGTTTTCGGGCGTCATCAGGAATTCCATAAAGCGGGCAACTTCCTTGGGGTGCGTGGTGCCAGAGAAACCCACCACAGCCGAGCCGCCAGCAATGCCAACACTTCCGCCAGCACCGGTAGGAGTGGGGACAACAACCCAATCGAATTTGGTGCCAACATCCTTGGCTAAACCGCCTACCTGCCAGCTCCCAGAAAGGCAGAAGGGCAGGTCGCCGCTCTTAAACAGAGCGATACAGCTTGTGCCGGCCTTTGACAACCAGACTTCCTTGGGGGCCAGGCCCTGAGTGTGCCAATCCTTGAGTTTGGTGACAAATTCGCGGAATCCTGGAGTATCGACGGTAAACTTGCCATCCGCCGTCAGCAGGGTGGCGCCAGAACTGATCACGGCGCTGGCCAGACGATGGCCGGTCGCATCGGTGGTGAGCGCGTATTTCACGCCAGTCTTGGCCATAACTTCTTTGGTAGCCGTGGTCCAATCATCCCAAGTCGCGCCTGCGCCGGGCATGGTCACGCCAGCCTGGTCAAAGAGAGTCTTATTGACAAAGGGGCCGGTAACTGTCAAAGTATCAGGGAAACCATACAGACCGGTGGTATCGCCTGCAGGGCGCATGGCCGCCAGAACCGGGGCTGCGAAGTTCTTTTCCATGAAAGCGGGATCTTTCAACATGGGGCGCAAATCGAGCAGCATACCCTGGAAAGCGCCAAAGTTGGTGATACGGGCTATATCCGGAATCTGGCCGGCTTTTGCCTGGACAGGCAACTGGTCGGTAATGGTTTTGTAGGGGACGACATCCAGCTTGACAACGATATCCGGATTGGCAGCCTGGAATTTGTCGATCAGAGGCTGCATGACGGTCGCTTCGGGGCCATCCGCATAATACATGAATCGCAGTTCAACGGGAGCAGGAACGGCGGTAGGAGCCGGGGCTTCAGTTGGTGCAACGATAGGCGCAAC
>CAZHWV010000158.1:2126-9709 GCA_964536185.1 uncultured Anaerolinea sp.
TAGGCGCAACGGTGGCAGCCGGGGGTTCAGTTGCAACCGGGGCGGGGGCTGGTGTGGCCGCGGGGGCGCAAGCCGAAAGCAAAACAGCAACTAGCAAAAACAAAGCAAAAACTTTATTCTTCATCATCTTCTCCTGTTGAGTTGGTTGAGCAAAATGGATATGACCTTAACCAGCAAGTAAACATGATTTTAGGAATGCGCCTCCTCTCCCATTTTCAAAACGGGCAAGTTAATCAGGCTGGCAAACGCCAGCAGTTCAGACAAATAATTCCCATAAGTGAGTGAAACATGATGTTCGAGACCTTCGCGCATCAAAAGCTGGAGAAAATTCTGCGCACCGCTATCGAGCTTCAGAATACCAGCTGTGCCACTAAAGGGTTTGGGTTCCGCCAGCATTTCCCCGGTTCCCAAAACCAGACGTAAATTGCCGGTGGCCTGACTGAGACGGGTAATGGTCACTTTGCCAGGCTTGAGCGGGAAGTCCATCACGAGCGGTACACGCCGGTTGGAGTGAATTCCGCCCTGGGGCTGAACCGAAGGATCAGCCATTGACAGCGGGGCGAGTCCGCAGTGCCAGAGCGCAACGCGGTCCTTATCTACATCCACGCCAACCATATCGGTGCCGAATGCCGGGGTTTCGGAGAGGAGTTGCAAAATAAGTTGAATCACGGTTCCGTTGATGTCCGCTTCACAACTGCACGGCAGCGGCGCGGAATCGCCAAAACCGTCGCTGAGCATGGACATGGCTCCACAGGCCGCGCAGCCCATTTCAGTGAAAAATTCCGGCCAACAGCGCACGGCCAGTCCATCCAGTTTGTTTTCAGCAGCGATTTCCTTCAGGGCGTTGTAGACACTCAAGGTACCGTTTAGCGGAGCCTGTTCGAGCGTGGCAAGGTTTTCCAAACGAAGGTCAAGCTTGGTACGAGTCTGCTCTATCGTCGCCGCGGAAATGGCGCGGGCGCGGGCAAAAACTTCAGCCATCTCAAACCGCAGCACTTCAATCCCAAAGATTTCATTCAGTTTGTCCGCGTCCAAATGGCAGGAATCCATCCCAACTGGATGTTCGCCGATTACACCCAAACGAGCAGTTTTCAGGCGGCGGCGCAGACGGCCTGCCGAGGCCAGTGTACGGATTTGTTGGATAACCGCAATGTCGGAGGGCGCTGTGTAGGCATAATCGTATTTGCGCCCGCGCAAGGTGAGCGCATGACCAGCCAGATTAATGCCACAGAGCGAGTTCAGGCGCAAGCGGCCACCCGTCCAGGGTTCCGGGATGGCCCACAGGAAAACCGGGGCATCCGTTTTTTCGGTCAGGGCGACCGTCATGGTGCTATCGGCGAAAGTGGCCTGAAAAACCAGAAGCAGGTCAAAGGGGCTGGAACTGAGTTCGGCGGCAGTGGCTTGAGCGACGGCTAAATCGGTCAGGCCCTGGGCGGGGCCGATCAACTCAAATCCGGCTGCCAGTAGGGACTGCCGCGCCTCGGTAATCATCATTTCAGCCAGCGGAACATCAAAAGTAGTCCGAATCAGGGGTAAAAATGCAATGCGCAAAGCTTCCACGTCTGCCTCTTTAGAAATGTAATTATTCCGGCTGGTAGAAAAAATTCATCAACGCCAAAGCCGAAGCGCCTAAAACTCCGGCTTTCCAGCCAAAGCTGGTAGCTTCAATCCGGACGCGCTTGCCCATCCCGCCAAAAGACATCTGGCTGACGGTTTGAATCACCGGAGCCAGGAAAAAATCCTGTCCACGCGAGAAAATGCCACCCAAAAGGATCAGCTCGGGGTTAAATAGATTGACCACGCCGGTCAGCGCAACGCCCAAGTAAAAGGCGCGCTCTTCCAGCATGGCCCGGACAGTTTCATCCCCGGCGCGGCCAGCTCGAAAGACACGTTCAATCGGTGAAATATCATTTTCTTCAGAGATGGTCCGGGCCAAAATGCCTTGCGGATAAAGCCGGGCGATCTGGTCAGCCTGGCGCAAAATGGCTTCTTCTGAGATCAACGTTTCGAGACAGCCACGATTGCCACAACGGCAAAGTTCGCCCCCGCGCAGTAGAATGGTCGTATGCCCAATTTCACCCGCGCCTTTGGTGCTGCCGCGAAAAACCTGCCCCTTAAAAATTAAACCGGCACCCACGCCGGTCCGCCCATAAACAAAAGCCAGAGAATCGACGTCGCGTCCGGCTCCAAAATAGGTTTCGCCGATGGCCATCGTGCGTACGTTGTTATCCACCACCACCGGCAGTCCGAGAGCCTGCTGTGTATAATCACGCAGGGGAACTTCGTACCAGTTCAAATTGGGAGCCAACAAATTGACGCCGGTTTGAAAATCGACCAGACCAGAAGCGCCAATGCCAATTCCCAAAATCTTGCCACGCTCCACTCCGCTTGCAGAAATTACCGCTTCCAGGGTGGCGGCAATTTGTGGCAAAACCTGCTCTGCGGGCAAGTCGACATCAAAATAAACCACCTGGTTGTAAAGCATTTCATTGTAAATATTTGAAACTCCCACCCGGAACAGGCCAACGCCGATGTGTACCCCAACAACAAAACGCGAGTTTGGCTCAAGCCTGATGCTGGTGCGTGGACGTCCCACCGGACGCAGTTCGCCTGGTTCTGGCGCGAGTTCATCCACTTCCGAAACAATACCATCACCCATCAACTCAGCTATTAGATTAGTGATCGTGGTGTTGGAAAGGTTGGTCTTTTGCGCAAGTTGAACACGCGATAAATTCGACTCATGCAAAAGGCTGAGCAGAACGACTTGCAAGTTGTGCAATTTCACCAAATTGATGTTACTGCCCTGAAAATTCAGCTTTGGCAAGGCAAATCTCCGAATAATTACTTTTTCATCTTTAGAAAATAATTATTTTTATTATATAATTGGAGTACTTGAATGTCAATCCTTTTAATGGCAAGGGACGGCGGATTTGGTCATCAATATAATCTTCAAGTTCTCTGCCGTGCCCCTACTTTTCGTGTCACCACTCCAAAACCCTTCCAGGAGAAATCATGACAACCCAACCCGTCCCATCTTCCTTACGCTGGTACACCTATCTATTCATCAATGCCAACTGGTTTGCGCTGACCCTGCGCTCACAAGTGTTGGCCGGGTTGCTCATTCCGCTTTTGATTCAGGGGTTCGTAGGTGAAGCGCAGAAGGGAATCTATTTTGGCTTCATCCGTCTGTGGGGGTTGATGGCGGCGGTACTGCTCCAGGCTTTCTTCGGGATTCTTTCGGATCATTCCCGCCTGCGTTGGGGACGTCGCCGCCCATTCATTCTGGCTGGAACCCTGCTGGAAGTGGTTCTCATCCTGAGTCTGGCCTGGGTCGCCGGTTTGCAGGGCATGACCGGTTACTACGTTCTCTTCGCCATTTACCTGCTTTCGATGGCATCCACCAACCTGTCGCAGTCCGCCACGCAAGGTTTCATCCCCGATCTGATTCCACAGCAAAAGCGCGGCATCGCCTCGGGCGTAAAAACTCTGCTGGAAGTACCACTTCCGCTAGTCATTTTTGGGCTGGTGATTGCGCCCATCGTCCAAAAAGGCAATATCCTGGCCGGGTTACTGATTACCTGCGCCGCCATGCTGGTTTGCATGGGGCTGGCTATGCTTGTCAAAGAAAAACCTCTCGAAGCGGCTCCTGCCCTAAACTGGAAACCCTTTTTCAGCCTGCTGGTGATGACTGGTGCTTTTACTGGCATCATCCTGGGATTGGGGCAATTCGTCAAAGTCGTCCTTCCGCTCTTGCAAGCGGATAATCGGGTTGGCATCGGCATCCTGGGAATAGTGGCGATGGCTATAGCAGTCGTGGCGGGCGTCTTTGCTAGTTTGTATATTCACCTGGGCGCATCCGCCCGCCAGAACCGATCTTTCACCTGGCTTGTCATCAACCGTCTAGCAGCGTTCGTTGCCATTAACAACGTCGGCGTCTTTTTGCTCTATTTCGTCCAGGAAAAATTCGAACTGCCGGGCAAACAAGCCGCCGGTCTGGCCGGGACTCTGCCACTGGTGCTGGGCGTCTGCGTTATTTTCTTTGGGCTGATCGCCGGTTGGCTCTGCGACCGTGTTGACCGCCGCCTGCTGACTGTTTCGAGTGGCTTCATCGGCGCTTTGGGCGTCGCCATGATGGTGCTTGGCCAAACCCCATCGCTGATGTACGTTGCTGCCGGATTTATCGGTATGGCCTACGCCTTATTCAGCGTCGCTTCATGGGCACTCGGCACCGACATTATCCCAAAAGAACGCTCCGGCGAATTTCTGGGGTTGCAAAACATTGCGGGCGCAGGCGCAGGCGCGATTGGCGCGTATATCGGCGGCGCAATTGCCGATTCGTCTGGTTACGTACTGCTGATGTCGCTGTTTGGTGTCATGTTCCTGCTCTCCTCCGCTGCCGCAGTGTTTGTACGCCCAGGCCAAAAATGAAAATCGAACTACTCCCCAACGGTTTCAGTCTGCGCAGCGGTGCAATCGAGCTCCTGCGCCACACAACGACGCACCCCATGCTCAGTTTGGCACGCGCCGATTTCCACTACACTTCGCGCAACGGCCAGCATCCGGTCAAAAACACGCTGGAAGACTGGACACCGCTCCCCGGCTTTGAACTGGGCGAAAACGTCATCCATTTTTTTGCCGGGAATGTGTCTTTGAAGCTCAAACTCGAACCGCAATCGGATGGCGTAGCCCTTGACCTTACTCTGCCCGAAGCTTTCAACTATTCCCGTCTGAGCCTGCCCGCACAAACGGACGAAGCCATTTACGGTGGAGGAATGCAATTCTCGCACCTGAACCTGCGCGGACGGCGATTTCCGATCTGGACTTGCGAAGCCGGGGTGGGACGCAACAAACGTCACATCGCTACGATTCTGGCGGATTTAATCGCCGGTGCCGGCGGCGATTACTGGACAACCTACAATCCGCAGCCGACGTTTCTCTCCACGCGTGGCGCTGGCTATTTGCTCGAAAGCGACAACTACTCGCTCTTGGATTTCCGCGCCAAAGATGAGCACGTTCTCGAGCTTTTGGGGAACGCCCGACTGGATTGTTTCGCCGCCCCGAGCCTGGTGGAACTGCTTAAGCGGCAAGTCCAGCGCAGCGGCATCCAACCCGCCCCACCCGATTGGGTTTTCGAGGGCGGTATTCTCGGCATCCAGGGTGGACTGCCTTTCGTCGGCGAAACTCTTGATAAACTGCTAGAAGCCGGAGCGGCGCTGACGGGGGTCTGGACACAAGACTGGCAGGGCATTCGCATGACGCCGACCGGCAAGCGTCTGTTTTGGAACTGGCAGGCTGATGAAACACTTTACCCCAAACTAGCCGATGAAATCCAGAAGCGAAGCCAGCAAAACATCCAATGGCTGGGTTATCTCAACCCGTATTTCAATGCTGATGGGGAACAGTTTAAGTGTGCAAAAGATAGCGGTTACCTGGTCAAGAATCAGGACGGCGGCGTCACCTTTAGATTGATTTCTGAATTTACCATCGGTATGCTCGACCCAACCAACCCAGAAGCCTGCGCCTGGTACAAGAAAATCATCCAGGAAAACCTGCTCCAACTGGGCTTGCGCGGTTGGATGGCCGATTACGGCGAGGATGTGACCGAATCGCAGCGCTTTGCCGATGGCCGAGCTGGCAAAGCTATGCACAACATTTATCCGCGCTTGTGGGCTCAAATCAACCGTGAAGCCGTTGAAGCCGCCGGGCTGCAAAATAAGACACTGGTTTTTCATCGCTCCGGGTACACTGGTCAGAACCGCTGGTATAACAACCAATGGGGCGGCGATCAACTTGTCGGCTGGGACGAGCACGATGGATTTCCCTCAGCGGTGACAGGCGCCTTGAGCGCGTGCATGTCGGGCATCCAGTATTACCATTCAGATGCGGGTGGATACACCACCCTGGGCTGGTACAAACGCTCGCCGGAAATGTTAGCCCGCTGGAGCGAAGCCAATGCCTTTTCGCCGATCCTGCGCACCCACGAGGGGAACCAACCCTGGAACAACGCCCAACCCTGGAGTAGCGCCGAAACCATCCGCGCCTTTGTGCGCGCGACGAAAATACATGCCGCCCTGGCCCCCTATTTGAAACACGTCTCCGCCGAATCCCAGAACACTGGAATGGCGATGATGCGCCCATTCTGCCTGACCAACCCCGAACCACGCTGGTGGAATAAAAAAGACGCCTGGTACCTGGGCAGCGATCTGTTAGTTTTCCCCGTGTTGAAGCCCGGTCTCACCCGCCTGAAAGTGGACATTTCCGAAGGCGAATGGATTCACTTATTTAGCGGAAATAAGTTCCAGCCTGGTTCGTACGTGGTGGAGTGTCCACTCGGACAGCCGCCTGTTTTCCACCGGAAAGGGTCAGCCTTCCTCTCGACATTTGAAAATATCAGGGCTGTGAGGTAGAAAATGCGCACCTGGTCGTATCCGGCTTCAATGCGAGTGATAAATTGCTTGAAGAATACCCGGGGCTGTAAAGATAAGAATCAAAACGCGAGATGGTAATGGACGGTACTTGCTGCTTGAATCCGCGTTTCGTTTGTAGATCCAGACATACCTCTTTGGCGCGGCGCGGAGAAATGGTGCATAATTGATAAAGGTTCTCGCCAGTCCCACAGTTGCTGTTGAGCCATTCCGTTGGGCAGTTCTTATTGCCAGGGATGTTCTTTTGGATATCACACTTTCAAAGATCGAACCAGGGAAAATTTATGTCAACAAATCAACAGCGCGTTGCAATGATTACAGGCGGAAACAGTGGCATCGGATTCGCCACTGCCAACAAATTGGCGGCTAAGGGCTTTACCGTAATCCTGGCCTCTCGCAACCAACAAGCCAGTGCGCAAGCAATCGCGCGCATCCAGGCCGTTAATCCGAATGCCATCCTGGAGTCCATCCCGCTTGACCTGTCTTCTTTCGCAGCGGTGCGACAGTCTGCCGCCGCGTTTCAAGCCAAAGGTTACCCGCTGCACATCCTGATCAACAATGCCGGTGGATCAGTCCCTGGCAAGCAAGCCAGTTTTACCGTCGATGGCTTTGAGATGACACTCGGCACAAATCACCTGGGGCATTTCTTGCTCACGAATTTGTTACTCGAAGACCTGAAAAGATCCGCCCCGGCGCGGGTAATCACGGTGTCATCGGAATTGCATAACCCGGCTTATGCCAAGGGACCGGTTCCAGATTTTGACTACGGCAATCTGAAGGGGGAAAAGTATTACAACCCCCAGGTTTTCTACCGGAATTCCAAATTGGCTAACATGTGGTTTGCTTATGAGCTGCAGCGCCGGCTAACTGGCACAGGTATTACATCGAATGCTGTTTGCCCAGGCTTTGTACCGGCGGCGATCGCTGCTCGCAGAAACTCACCCATTGAAAAATTCTTTTATGCGCAAATCATGGCACGCATGCCATTCGCGCGTTCATTGGAACAGGCATCTGATTCTTATATGATCGCAGCTGCGGATCCAGCTTTTGAAGGTCTCGGCGGTAAATTCATCGTCGATGGCAAAGAGAAAGCCTCGAGCAAAGATTCCTACGATGAAGAAAAAGCGCGGCGCTTGTGGGATCTCAGTTGGGAATGGT
>CAZHWV010000159.1:0-5491 GCA_964536185.1 uncultured Anaerolinea sp.
GCTGGAAGATGTTATGCGGGTCATTCTTAATCTCGGCTCTGACGATTGAAAGCGACACCCGCTCTCCGTCCTCCGTCCCCCGTCTCCTCGGTCCTGCTCAGCATGAACTGGATTGTGGATGTCAAATTTCAACGGAAAGGAATTTTCCAATGATCCTGCCAACCAACACATTAGACCAGTTAAAAAAACTAGAATTTCTCTACCATCAAGGATATCAAAGTGATGTTGTTGATCTGGCTGTGGGGAAAATCATCGCCTTGGAAAGCGAACATGCTCGCCAGGAGCTGGATGACCTGGTTGCCCGCCTGATAGTCTTTGAGCAAAAGTATCAAATGCAATCCAAGGATTTTTATACGCTCTTTCACGCAGGAAAATTAGGCGACGATGCAGACTATTTCGAGTGGAGCGCATTACACGATATGGCCGAAGCCTTGCACGAGCGTTTGCAAAGTCTTGAACCCGAGATATTGTGAGACCGACCCTATTTCCCACACCATATTCATGAGGGGGACGAGAAACGGGTTATCCCGGGGCAGTCGCTAGGCATCATCGCTTTACTCGATATCATCGAGCAAGACATTGGAAAATAGACAGCAGCGTATAACTTGCTCCTCCTAATTCCTGCCCGCCGCGGACGAGCGCGGAAAAAGAAAATATCTTCAGGTTTTATCCGCGTACTTCCGCGAAAATCCGCGGCCAAATGGTTTTTTCCTGAATCTCCGCGGCAAAAGGTTTTTACCCCCGTCTCCCGTCCCCCGTCCCCTCCATGGTAAAATATGCATAGAAGATCCACATACTTGGAAGGTGACAAAAATGAATGAATCGATTGTGTATCCTCTTCCCAGACTACAAAGCCTGGCTGCTTCTCTACCCTTGGAAAACGCTGTGCGTATCGACATCGAAGAAGGGTTGCTTGTTTTTAAAGCTTCCCATTTGACATCTGGCCGAATTGAAAAATTACTTCTCAAGCAGCGAGTTTCTGGATTGAACGCCGTTGAAGAAAAAGAACTTGACCGTTATGAGGAGATGGACGACTACCTGAGTTTCGTCAATCGCGTCGTTCGAAATCTCATCCAGACAGAGAAATAGTGGCAAACGCAGGGGCTTCGGGTCGGAAAATAAAGCCTGCAATTCGGAATTCGGTGCGCCAGCGCGCGGCGGAGTTGTGTGAATATTGTCATACCATGGAACGCTGGCAGTATGTGCCCTTCACTATAGACCATGTGCTTCCCCTTTCAAAGGCCGGGTCAGATGATCTGGGTAATCTTGCCCTGTCCTGTTTCCACTGCAATCGCAGGAAAGCCGCCCGAGTCAACGCCTGGGATCCTGCTTCTGGGAAAGAAGTGGCAATATTCAATCCGAGAGAAGCTGAATGGGGCCAACACTTTATTTGGTCGGAAGATGGTCTTCGGATCGTCGGCATTACCGCCGTAGGACGAGCAACCGTGATTGCGCTGGATTTAAACCGCGAGCGGGTGATCAATATTCGTTCGGCGGACCGGGAAGTTAACCGTCACCCCCCTGCTCAAGATCCAATGCAAAAAACTAAAACCCGCTCATAGTTTGTAGCACTTCTTACCCCCGTCCCCTCGTCTCCCCGTCAAAGCGCAAAGGAGTCAGAATGAATATTGACTATACCGTTCAGATTTGGCAGGAAGGCGGCCAATTTATTGCCCACGCCATGCCTCTGGATATCATCAGCTCAGGGACAACTCCCCAACAGGCGCGCGAAGCATTACAGGAGGCCGTCGATTTGTTTTTTGCTACCGCTTCCGAAATGGGTAGCTTAAGCGATATTCTTGCAGAGGCTGGTTACGAGTACCAGCAAGGCGCCTGGATTTCTCCTATCTGGATCGCAATCGAAAAACATTCCGCGATAGCGAATGTCTGATCATGCCCAAAATAACGCCTGTTCATTGGCGCACTTTGGAGAAAGTGTTTCTGGCCGCAGGTTTCCGTTTTGCCCGCCAACAGGGCAGCCATCGTTCCTATGTCAAAACGGGTGTTCTCCGGCCGTTGGTGATCCCCTTTTATGATGAAGTTCCAGTTGCCATCATTCACAACAATCTCAAGACCGCCGGAATTACCAGGGATGAATATTTTCGCCTGATCGCGTAGGCTCTTCCCCGTCCCCCGTCCTCCCCTCCCCTCGTCCCCTCCATGGTAAAATATCCCCAGGCACTCAACAAAGTGCTGGTTACGGTTTCCTATCACCTACCACCTGTTCTTCCCCGTCAAACAACGATTCCAGGAGCGTCCAATGGAAGCGAATAAAACTGCAATAAAAGAAAAAATCATTGAAGTAATGAACGAATTGCCTGCGGAGAAAATGATCGAGATCCTGGATTTTGCTGCTTTTGTTCGCCAGAATTTTCAGCATAGAAACATTGCGCGTAATCTCACTACGCCGAAAATCGAGGAAATTCCCGCCGCCAGATTGAGATTATTGACCGGCATCATCGCCTGGGGCGGAGATGCTCTGATTGAATCCGAGCGATTGTACGAATGAACAACCAGGTTGTTGTTGATACAAATGTGCTTGTTGCGCTTATCGACAGCCGTGATAAATGGCATAGCAACGCAAAAAAGGTGGTTGCAGCCTTGGAAACCAGGCAAATGAGCGTGATCTATCTTGACTGCGTGATCAACGAGACGATCAGCGTCCTGGCGCGGCGGGCTGAGGAACAAAAGCGAACGGATCAGTTTCCGGCTTTGTTGGATGCCTTGATACAACTGGTTCCGGTCGATTCTATTACCTGGGTATCGGCGGAAGTTAAGCGGCTGTATCCTCAGATTGTTGAATTGGTTCGAGACACTTCGGGGATATTAAATTTTCATGATGCCCTGATGGCTCTATTCTGTCAAGAAATTAGCGCCGTGGAACTGGTAAGTTTTGATGAAGACTTTGACCGAATCAGTTGGCTGAGTAGAGTCTCACTGCCAGAAGAAAATAAATGAGGCTCTCACCTGTTCTCCCATGCCCTGTGGATGTCCAATCTCAAAGGAAAGGAATGATCGCAGCAGTGCATAACTTGCTCCTCCAAATTCCTGCCCGCCGCGGACGAGCGCGGAAAAAGAAAATATCTTCAGGTTTTATCCGCGTACTTCCGCGAAAATCCGCGGCCAAATGGTTTTTTCTTGAATCTCCGCGGCAAAAGGTTTTTACCCCCGTCCTCCGTCCCCCTCCCTAAAAACTCCTCCAATTTTCCTCCCTCCACAGGTTGTTTTTTTTTCCAGACTGTGCTAGAATTTATTCGATTAGTTACCAAACAGGCAGCTTCGGCTGTCGCGGCCGGGTCATTCATGCGCTCCCAGAATTGAAAGAACCTTACCTCCGGTTTGCAAAGATGTGCCAGAATCGTTTACCCTGTATTGTTTTATCCTCAGGAACGTGGTACACTTTTGGTAACGTGGCTGCCAAAGTTCTCTGGCCCTTCAACCCTTTGGCTTTACGGGAGCACTTCATCATAGAATAAGGAGGTTCTATATAGAAAGACCATTGGTGCTTGTCGACATGTTTGACGATCGTTTCAACCTATTTTATTCTCAAGGAGAACACAAATGAAAGAGAAATTCACAAAACTGTTTGGCGCATTGATCCTCGTAGCCCTCGTGCTCGGACTGGTCATGCCCTTCCAGACCGCTGCTGCTCAGGCAGAATTCCCCGTTGGCCTCACAATTGCTGTGGACGCGGGAGATGGGCTCATAAATACCGGAGTTGACCTCACGGCTAGTAGTGTCCCAGTTCTTATGACAGCTAGTGTTGTATCCAGTACTGGTTCTGGCGGCTGGGCAACTTACTCCCTGTGGTATTCCACTACTGAGAGCGGCGCCAAGACTCTGGTTGCCTCTGGGATTCTGCCGGCCACCAAGTCAGCCTCCTATCTCCCTGCTCTTGCTGCTAATCCCCAGGCAGAGTACACCGTGACTGGGCTCACCCCTGGCCAGAAGTATTGGTTCTGGGTAGCGGCTTGTGACACCACGTTAGCCTGCACACCTCAGTATGGCAATACCGGTTGGTCGCGAATCCATTACACTGGCGCTGGCATAGTTGTAACGAATGGTTATGCCAATAATGATATCGTGCTTACCACAACGGCCACTACTGGTTTGGTTACCGGCACGACCTACAAAATTTTCCGCCGGAACGGTATTACTGTTCCCGAATGGACTACTACCCCGGCCACGGCGACTGCCCTGCTGACCAGCACCTCGCCGGCCATTGCCACGGCGGTCCAGTTATTCGACCAGACTGCTACTGGTTGGCTGCTTGACGGTACCGACGCTGGAACGTATGATTACAAGTTGGATATCTGCGGCCCCGATTTTTGCGCTAGCCAACAACCTACTCCGATGGATGTAATTGTTTTGGGACATCAACGTACTCGGCCAGCTACCCCTGCTGTTACAGCCTCTACCACAACCACTGATGGCAAGGTCTATGTGACCTGGACTGGCGCCGCTGCTACGGGCAATATCACCTACTATGCCCAGCGCCAATTTGGTGCTACCTATGAGCCCGCCGTCCCCGTGACATTCGATCAGTTCACCTTTGCTGGCGTCGACCAGTGGGCTGTTCCCAACAATGTCTACACCTATTATGTATGGTCCTGCTCCGCTGGAACTGAGAACTGCTCTCTCGACGGACATGCTGATGGCAAAACTGTCGGTACTGCTACGGTTGCCTCAGTGACTGCCAGTGATGGCACCGCGACCTACTCCGATGGTACCCCGTATGTCGAAGTTCTCTTCCCGGCCGTGGTCAACTCCACCGTTACCCAGTATTTCGGTTATCGCTCTGACGATGCCGCTGGCGCTCTTGGCCTGACCCTCTTAGGTTCAGTTGCTCAGCCTGTTGGTGTTGGCGCGATCGTCGGTTTTGACGATCACTCCGGCAATCTTGGCCAGGACTATTATTATTGGGTCCGCGCCTGCGCTGCTGGCGCCGATCCTGCTTCTGGTGGCGGCGCTGTCTGCGGCGCCAAGAGCAATGTTGATGCTGGTTGGGCGCCCATTCCGAAACCCACCATCACCCTGGTCAATTCCACTAGCGGTGTAACCGCCAGCTGGTCCGAGACCGATGTCAACATCAGCTACCTCGGCTTCCGCTCCCCCACCTCCAGCTTCTCGGCTGCTATCCCGGTTGGTGGCGTTGCTATCGCCGGCCTGGGCGGCACCGACACCTCTGGTGTTGCTGGAACGACCTACTACTACTTCCTCAAAGCCTGCCTGGGCACCCGCTGCAGCCCAGAATCTGTCGGCAAGCCCGGCATCAAGTTAGTCCCGTAATAAACTCAGCAGCCGGAAGCTTCGCAAGAAGCTGAAGGTAAAAGAGTAAGACAGATACACAGCGACCCAGGGTGCAAGCCCTGGGTCGTTTCGTATTACACCAGGCCCGCTGAAATCGGGGTTAACCTCTCGAATCACCGGACATGCACCGTCTTTTGCCTGGCGCTGATCTGTGCTTGACGCTCTCCGCCAACAAAAAAGG
>CAZHWV010000159.1:5591-9584 GCA_964536185.1 uncultured Anaerolinea sp.
AGTTCGTGAAATTCGTCCATTCGATTTATTCGTGATAAAAAATCTGAGCCGGGCGAAGGCCTGTAAAATCACGAATGTTTCCGAAGAGCACAAAGAACACGAATAAATTATCAGCAGGCCGATCTAGCTACCTGCCACTCTGCTGAGTCTTCTGTCGCGGGCTGCCGCATTTGCTCGCTAAAATGCCTTTGTTCCGGCTGGTTTGGGTCAGGGTCTCCGCCAACAAAAAAGGAGTTCGTGAAATTCGTCCATTCGATTTATTCGTGATAAAAAATCTGAGCCGGGCGCAGGCCTGATCGATTAAAAATTTTATCGTTTAATTTCTGACCAACAATGAATTTAAAATCTGTGAAATTACCGAAATCAATAAAATCTGCGGTTCTGATATTTCCAAAAAAATGGTAAAATCAGCCTGTACTGTATAATGCGACAAATGCTCATAATTGTCCTTGGCTTTAATCATATTCATTTATCAGGAGAACACCATGCAAGAAAAATTCAGCAAACTGTTTGCCGCCTTGCTCTTTACCGCGCTGCTATTTGGGCTGGCCCTGCCCTCGCACAGCGCTGCCGCGGAAGAAATTCCAACCGGCGTCATCACCTTCACCGCCTCGGATGGCCTGGCTTCCGCCACGACCGGTGTCGTCGTCGCCATTACGGGTAATACCATGACCAAGGGAACCGGCGCCGGCGCTTTCGCCACCTATTCGGTATATACCTCCGCCATCGAGAGCGGTGCCAAAACCCTGTTTATCTCTGGCGTAATTCCTGGGGCATCAAACGATGCCGTAGTAACCGTCACCGGTCTGGTGCCCGGCAAGCTCTACTGGTTCTGGGTCACCGCCTGCGATTCGCTCAACAATTGCAGTTCCCCCTTCGGCGATTCGGGCTGGCAGATGGTCACGCATGCAACTAATTTCACTGCAGACAGCGGATTTGTCGGTATTCAGTTAACCTTTGACAAGTCCGCGGCTGGCCTGTCCGTCGGCGGCAGCTATAGAATCTATCGCAAGCTTCACAGCGCAGATTGGCCCGCCAGCGCGGGCGCCCTGGCTCTGACCGCCCCGCTCGCGACGATCACTACACCCGGCGCCACCGGGACGGTGACCACCTATGATTTTAGCGCCCAGGGTTGGCTGCTCGATGGAACCGATGCGCCTGAATATGATTACCTGCTCCTGACCTGTGGACCGGATAAGTGCGAAGATGGCGCTTTCCTGGCCGACCCCGTTGACACCGACACTGATGAAACTGCCCAGCGCCCGCAGCCGGGTGAGCCAATAAATGTCAACGCTGTCGGTTCGACAACCGCCGCCACCATCACCGTCACCTGGTCGGCCGGACACGGGATCCAACTCCCTATCGCTCCGGACAGCGCCGGTAGAACGGCTTTTGATATGGATGATTGACCGTTTTTATGCCCAACGCACCCTCGGCGCTGTCACCCTGCCTGTCCCGCCGGTCTCTTTTGACCGCTACACCTTCAGTGGTATCGACCGCTGGGCCGCCGCCAATACTGTTTACACCTACTCTGTCTGGGCCTGCAGCACCGGCAGCGAGAATTGCAGTGATAAGGCATCCGGGGATGGGTTTTATACCTCCAATCCGGTCGTCTCCGGCCTGGTGGCCAGCGATGGTAACGTCGTCGATGCCGCCGGTGATCCGGTCACCTATATCACCTGGCCCGCGCCAAACTGGCCCGTAGTCAATTTCGCCTTACCCAATGCGGAGCCTACTCCATCCAATTACTATTACAACCTTTACCGCTCGGATGATGCTGCTGGTCTGGTCAATTTGGCCGTGATGCAACATGCCTCCGACCATCTTCCCGGTGCAACCCTGTTCTATTATGACACTACCGGCAATCTCGGCCAGACCTATTATTACTATGTCAGGGCTTGCTTTGGTGGGGTCACCTTGCCTGGCATTCTCGGCAGCCAAAGTGAAAATGGGGAAATTTGTTACGATCCGAGCAATGTCGACAGTGGTTGGGCGCCTATCCCGGCTCCCTCCCTCACCCTGACCAATTCGACCAGCGGTGTCACCGCCACCTGGTCTGAGACAGATATCAACATCAGCTACCTCGGCTTCCGTTCGCCCACCTCCAGCTTTGCCGATGCAATCCCGGTTGGCGGCGTTGCCATCGCAGGTCTGACCGGCACCGACACTACCGGTGTTGCCGGAACGACCTACTACTACTTCCTCAAAGCCTGCCTGGGCACGCGCTGCAGCGAACCGTCTGTCGGCAAGCCCGGCGTCAAGTTACTCCCTTAATCACCTCGCCTGCCAGGCGGCAGAAGAGCTGAACAAACACAAAACGACCCGGGCTGATAGCCTGGGTCGCTTTGTGTTTTGCAGGTGCCTAACCCGGACAGGCCGGAAGAGCAAACCCATCAACCGCCAAGGCGCGAAGAAACACCAAGTTTTTTAAGCTTTTCTTTGTGCACCTTTGTGTTCTTAGTGGTTAAATATTCTTGCTTTTCGAAGCAGTCCAAGAATCCTCCTCGAAATGAAAAATCCCTAAAGGTTTTCCCTCCAATGATAATTTGCTGGCAAGCAAGTCCGACATATCCGCAAACCCTGCCAGCCACGAAACCCTTTAGGGTTTGCTTGTCCAGGTTAGGGTTTGTTCGTAATGCCCTGCCTCGGGATACGATATAATAGGGCCATAACGCCAAAGAACCAGCGAAAATCCGCTACATCGTCCCGAATCTCTTACGGGAAATCAGTGAAATCCGCGTTCCATTAAAGCTATTTTTCCAGGTGCCTGCAACAGGAGAAAATTCGTGATCAAAAAGCATACCGTTAAACAAATCTGGCTCAGCCTGACACTATGTGCCCTGCTCGGCCTGCTCTCAGCCTCGGCGCAGTCCCGGCCGGCACAGGCCAATGACCTGTCCACCCCGCTCACTGCTGCGCTCAGCCTGGACCAGATCCCGCTCCTCGGCGCGGCCGCCAACCTGACCTGCACCGTCACCAGCAGCCTGGACGCACCCGCCACCAGCCTGCAGCTCGAACTGCCCCCTGGCGTCAGCCTCGTCGCTGGCAGCCTGGCCTGGCGCGGCGACCTACTTGCCAACCGCCCACAGCAGCTTACCGCGCGCGTCGTCTTTCAGCAGGCCGGGGATGTGTCCCTCTTTTGCCGCGCCTTGCGCCCGCTCGACGCCAACAACACCTGGGGTGACCTGGCCGCTGTTTACCTGAATATCGGCGCAGCGCGCAGCCAGGCCGGCTTCAGAGCTGTCCCCGCAGCTCAGCGCCTGGGCTCGGCCGAGCTGCGCCTCAAGGGTGACGGCCAGCTGCTCCAGCCGCTGCCCGCCCTCCCGCCGCAGGCCCCGCGCAACCTGCCCAGCGCCCAGCCCTCCAACCAGCAGAATGCCCCGATCGCACCGCAGAGCCTGGCCGCCGGTGAATTGACCGTCACTGGGCGCTGGAGCTATTACGACCGCAGCGGCGCAGTCACCGGCGCGCGCGATATGCTCGTCCAGCTCGTCCGCGGCGATACTGGCGCCAGCCTGGCCACCTGCGTCAGCGGGCTGGACGGTGCCTACACCTGTGGCCCGGTGGCCAACCCCGGCGCGGCCGGGGTCAGGACCGTGCTGTATTCCTTCACCAGCTATGCGCCCTATAACGATATCCTGGTCGTCGTCAACCCCAACCTGGGCAGCGCCGCTGTGCCCCAAAATGCCTACGCCGTCTCGCAAGGCTCGGCCACCGTGCTTGCCGACGGCGTTCAGAGCATCGGCGAATGGACCCTGCCCCAGGGCGACCTGAACGAGCGCGCCTTCTGGGTCGAGCGCGACCTGGTCGATGCCTTTCGTTACGTCTGGGATGGCGCCGCGCAATACCAGAGCCCGCCGCGCACCGCCGGGCCGGTCACCGTGCTGTGGAAGATCGACAGTACGGATGGCACCTATTACACCATCGGCGAGTATCTACACCTGAAAGGCACTGACCCGCTCTCGAGTTTCCCGATCCTGCACGAATATGCCC
>CAZHWV010000160.1:0-9567 GCA_964536185.1 uncultured Anaerolinea sp.
ACATCCGGTTGATTAGTAATGCCAATCAAAATATATCCGGCAGAATCCAACTGCTTTAAGGAGGAAATCGTCCCTGAAAGAATTTCGACATCTTCCAACCGGGTAGGTGGATACGGCTTTCCCTGCCGGGTTATGGCGCGATTAATTATTCCATCACGGTCAAGAAAAATTGCTGGCAAGCCAGGCGTTATCGTACTGATTCCCATTTGGTTTGCGCTAACTTCAAGCGGGGATGTGTCACTAGCAAGTGCGCTACAACCGACTGAAAAGCCTCGGTGTGCGGGGTAACATGATCGGCCTGGATAGTAGGGATAATAACACAGGCATCCGCCACCTGGGCAGTATACCCGCCGTCGCGCCCAACCACGCCTACGATTTTTGCTTCAACTTCCTTTGCCAGTTGAAGCGCCAGTACCAGGTTTGGACTGACGTTTTTCTCCAAATTCCCGCCGCCGACCGATAACACAAAGACACAATCTTTCCCATTCAAATGGCTACCTTCAAGCCAGGCGCGGAAGACGGACGCCCAGCCTTCATCATTCGTTCGGGCAGTTAATTCGGAAACATTATCCGTAGGGGCATAGGCTTCGATCCCGACAATTTTTCGAAAATCGTTGACGGCATGGGAAGCATTGGCAGCGCTGCCACCTACGCCCAAAATGAATAACCGGCCACCCTGTTCACGGGTTTGCACCAGCACATCGACGACTTTTTCTATGGCAATAACATCCAGCGTTTTCAGGATTTCAATTGCCTCGGCGATAAATGATTGAGTGAATTCCATGTTTATTCCTTGTGAAGAAATTGATTAGGGTGGTCTGCAAGCAATCCATCTAGCTCTCGCAAGCCATCAAAAGAACCGATTTCATAGAAGCGCTCATGCACTTCATACGCCAGCAGCTGGCGCGTTGTAACCAGCGATTGATAGATTTCCGCCAGGTCGGCTGGCTGCCCCTCTGGCAGGGGTAAAAATACTTCAGGCTGGAACAGACCAAGACCATAGTCAATGTATTCCATCCGCGGGGTACGGTTAATTTTGTCGTAAGACAAAATCTGTCCGGATGCCATTTCCACGTTGCTGCTATCCCATTTTCCCTGGTTACGAAAAAGAGTCATCAACCCTGGTTGGGAATGCCGGGCGAAAAAGGCTTGAATATCCGCGTAATTACAGGGCAGGTAGGAATCACCGTAGAGTACAAAAAAAGGCCCATCAACCAGTCCCAAAGCCTGGCGAATAGCGCCTCCGGTACCCAGTGGAGTATCGCCATCGAAAACAAACTCAACCTTCATGCCAAAACGATTACCATCACCCACAAATTCACGGATCATTTCGCCTCGATACCAGGCAGAAATAATCACATGTCGCACGCCGTGCGAGCGTAATAAGCGAAGTTGATGAACTATAAAGGGCTGACCACCCACTTCCACAAGTGCTTTGGGGATTTTTTCTGTAACAGGACGTAAGCGGGTGGCAAGCCCACCCGCCAAGATAACCACAGGATATAGCTTCATCCTATTAAAGTTTTTGTGCCTTCAAAATCGAAACGGAAGCGCACTTCCTCCAATCCAGCTTTTATCATAGCATGGCGTAAATGGTTACGATCCTCAGCATAAAACATCAAAAAACCACCGCCGCCCGCGCCAACAAGTTTGCCGCCCAGAGCTCCATTTTTCATTCCAAGTTCATACCATTCATCAATTTGGGGATTACTCATACCCTTGGAACGCTTGCGCTTATGCTCCCAATGTTCGTGCAGCAGTACCCCAAATTCTGACGTATGCCCGGCCATGAGCGCATCTTTACTGCGCAGACCCAACTCTTTGACATAATGCAGGTTTGCAAGCATTTCCTCATCCATGGCTTTGCTCTTTTTATCCTGGTCTTTCAGAATGGCCGAGGCGCTGCGGGCAAAGCCCGTAAAAAAAAGCATCAGATTATCTTCAAGGTCAAAAAGCGTATCCATGCTGATACCGAGTGGATAGGCTTTGACCGAATTATCTTCGTTAAACTCAAAACAAGTGATGCCGCCATAGGCCGCAATATACTGATCTTGCTTGCCAATAGGTTCTTTTAAAATATCTAATTCAACCTGGCAGGCCAACTTGGCTAAGTCATCAGGCAAAAGGAGCAGGCGGCGGTGAGCATAGAGCGCTTTCAAAAGAGCTGTTGTAAAACTGCCCGAGGAACCCAGCCCTGTCCCAGAGGGAATATCCGCCAATGTGGTAATCTCGATTTGCGGAGTTTTAAAATCCAGCATACGAATGGCTTCGCGCAAGATGGGATGCTGGACTTCATCCACTACCTCAGCTTTTTCAAGATGCGAATATTTCAAAAAAATACCTGACGTGAAGGGACGCATCACGGTGACATAAACATATTTGTCAATCGCAGCGGCGATCAAAAACCCGCCGAATTTTTGATAATACGACGGAAGATCAGTCCCGCCTCCACCCAGAGAAATCCGAAGCGGACTACGCGTGATAATCATAGCCAGAATCTGTGTAAATTTTTTCAACTACCGTCAGAGCAGCCAACGCGTCATACAGATTAGCCGAAGGAAGCCGATTCAAGCGAATATCTTCCAAAAACTCAGCAAATTCCAATGCCCAGGAGTTGTCTCCACGTGGATATTCCCAGATGGTAGTATCAGGCGGTCCCATTTCAGGCAGCATCTTGTAAAAAGTGAGCTTCTCAACACCATAACTGCCCCCCAGACCCTCGATATGCAGTTTAGCTTCTCGCCCATAAACTTCCAGTGAAAAAAGGTTTTTCCATTCACTGCAGCTGACGTGTAAAAAGGCTGTTTGCATTTTTGCAGTTTTCAAAAGCATGAAACCATTATCATCAACAGGCATATCCCAAAAATAGGTGTGTGCAAAACCCTGGATTTCCGTAAAATCACCCAGGAACCAGCGCGCAAGGTCAATCATGTGAACACCCTGGTCAATCAACTCTCCGCCACCAGAAATCGCTGGATTAGCGCGCCACTCACGATCGTAGCCTTTGCGGCCTCCGTGTCCATAACGTCCGCGAACAAACATCAGTTCGCCAAGTTCGCCGGCTTCAAGCAATTCATGCGCCTTGAGCAAGGCTGGGTGGTAGCGATGATTGAACCCGACGCGCACCTGGATACCATTTTCTCGCGCCGCATCAATCAAAGGTTTCAATTCAGCGACATTCCGAGCTGCGGGTTTTTCCACCAAAACATGTTTTCCAGCCTGCACAGCAGCCAGGCTGGTTTCGACCAGAACAGCATTCGTTGTCGCCACGATAACCACATCCACGTCAGGGCGGCGAACAGCCGCTTGCCAATCTGATGTGGCTTCACAGCCAGGAAAAACAGCCGCTAGCGCTTTGGCGCGTTTTTCATCTATATCGGCGCAGACTACCAGTTTTGCACCGGCCAACGCCTTCGAGCGTTTCTGTCCTATCAGGCCGCAGCCCAGGATAGCTACTCCAGGGTTTTGACTCATACTTCACCCCAATCCTTACCGCGGTCTTTTGGAACAATGCGGCGAAGTGTATAAATATCGGTTGTCTGTAGATCATCCATATATTCTCCAAATCTCTCCCACGGATCCCACACGGCACTGATGAGTTTCCCGCTCAGCCCATCACTGGCAGCAGATGCGAGAAAAACTGCCAGGGCCGCCCCCCGCTCAAGCGGAGCGCCACCCTGAGTCTGTTGCTTCAAGGCACGTTCATAAAAGGTCTGGCCAACTTTCTCCGGCCCGGCTTCCAGCACTTCATCGAGCAGGCGCGTATTAAGCGCACCAGGGGCAATAATATTTACATCAATACCTTCAGCTTTCACTTCCTCGGCAAGCGTCTCCATAAACCGTACAACTCCCGCTTTCGAAGCAGCGTAGGCACTGATAAAAGGCAAGGGGCTGGTCGCGCCTCCCCCTGAGAGTTGGATAATCTTTCCATAGTGCTGGGCGCGAAAGTGCGGCAAAAGCGTCTTGGCGGTCAAAACCGAACCCAAAAGATTAATTTCTATCGCCTGCACCCACTCATCCCAATCCACAGTATCAATTGGCCCTTTGGGGCCATATACACCGGCATTATTTACCAGGATATGGATTTGGGGAAATACCACCAAGGATGCGGAAATTAGCCGCTCGACATCTTCGCGTTTCGAGACATCAGCCTGGATCATCTCCACCCGCTGGTTTGGATTGCATAAACCACGCAGCTCAGTCTGCACTTCGGCCAGTTTGATCTCGTCGCGGGCGCACAACATCACATCCGCGCCAGCTTGCACAAAAGCACGAGCAATCTCCCGGCCCAGACCCTGGTTGGCGCCCGTAATAATTGCAGCCCGGCCTTTTAATATTTCACTCATACTTTTGTTGCCTTTCCAACCGCCAGATAGGTTATGCCAGGCAAAAGTTCAAGGTCTGAAACCAGAAAACGATTCGCATCCAAAATAATCGTTGAGCGCATGGACTTCAGTATTTCGGGCATTGGAAGGTCGCGATAATCGGGCCACTCAGTAGCGATCACAAGCGCGTCCGCGCCTTGAACAGCCTGCGCAGGTGAAGCACAAAGATGTATAGCAGACAGTTGTTCTGGTAGAACCGTAAGGGCCGGGTCATGTGCCTGTACCAGGGCACCTTGCGCCACAAGCCACTGGCATAACTCAACCGCACTAGACCGTCGCAACGTATCGGTTCCAGCCTTATACGTTAAACCCCAGACAGCTACAGTTTTGCCCTGTAAGTTACCTAACAACTGCGCCAGGCGGCGACGAGGCCAGTTTTTATGCGCATCATTACTGGCACGCACTGATGGAACCAGGTGCAAGGGCAGGTTATTTTGCTGGCCAAGCTGGGACAAAAAAGCGATATCGCGCGCCAGAGTACCTCCTGCAAAGGCGCCGCCAGGTCCAAGATAAGCCTTTGGTCCAATTCGCGACTCAGATTTCAGCCCACGTTCCACTTCTTTCGCATCGGCACCAACTTGTTCGCATATTGCCGCGATTTCATTGATAAATGTCACCGAAGTCGCCAGGAAAGCATTCAAGGCATGCTTGGTCATTTCCGCCGATTCGACCGACATCCATTCGATGTGGTCCGTGAAGGGCGCGAGCAATTCAGCAAAAACTTTACGGCTTTTCTCCGCTCGAACACCGATCACAACCCGATCTGGCTGGGAAAAAACCGAGATCGCCTTACCCAGTCGCAAATTTTCTGGTGAATACGAAAAAGCAACATCCACCCCGGGCCGCGCCTGGGAAAACAACACCGCGAGGCGCTGGCTTGTGCCAACCGGCAACTGCGATGAAATCAAAACTTCCTGCCCGGCTTGAAGATGAGGAAACAAGCGCGAAACACGCTCAACCACATAATCGACATCCGCGTTGTCGTCATCATCCACAGGCGTATCATACGCAACCCAAATCACCTGTGCATCCCGAGTTGCAGCTTCCGGGCTTATGGAAAAATCCAAAACGCCCCCATCTATCCCATTTTTAACCAAGTTTGCCAACCCTGGCTCAAACAATGGTGGTTGGCCATTTTTCAGATTAGAAACCACCGTTTCATCAAAATCCAGCCCGCAGACATGATGCCCACCAGAAGCCAAACATGCAGCTGTTACCGTGCCGAGGTGCCATAAACCCAGTACACAAACTTTCATTCTCTTTTCTCCAAAACAACGATTGTCGAGATTACTGCAAACGCCTTTTTAACCAATGGATACTATACAGTAAGACCATATTCAGAGATTTAGGCCATACCGTAATCGTCAAGAAAAACATAAATACTACGCATATTTTCTATCCTATCGGTTTGTTATTCAATCACCACGCGCATCCAAGACCCAGGGATTGTCCTGTAAATAATCCAGGGTCCTGATCACACCTTCACGAATGGTTAACTTGGGTGACCAACCGAGAGAACGAATTTTTGTGGTGTCCAAAAAAATAAACGGGTTGTCGCCGATCCAACCTCGCTCACCCCCAGTATAATCAAGGCGTGGAGTTATGCCAAGACATGCAGAAATCCACCCAATCGAATCGGTGACCTGGCAATAATCGTGGGCACCCAGGTTGAAAATATTGACTTTTGCTTGCGCCTGCTCAATTGTAAACAGCATCGCATCAATGCAATCCTGCACGTATAAATACGATTTCCGCTGTTGACCATTGCCGAGAACACGCAACTCATCTGGATTTTGGCGCAATTGCTTATAAAAGTCAAATACATGCCCGTGCGTGTAACGCTCGCCAAGAATTGAGACAAACCGGAAAATATATCCTTGAAAATCAAATCCCTCGCAATAGGCCTGGATCAGTCCCTCGCCTGCCAACTTGGAGGCTGCGTAAAGGGAAGTCTGAATCGGAAAAGGAGCATCTTCAGGGGTAGGAATGACTTTCGCCTCCCCGTATACAGAGCCGGTCGAAGAAAATGCGATTCGACGGATGCCATTGGCGCGCATGGCCTCCAATACATTATAGGTGGCAATCGTATTCTGTTCCAAATCCTTACGAGGATGTTGTGTGCCAAAACGGACATCCGCGTTAGCGGCCAGGTGAAAGACAAATTCTGCCCCATTCATGGCTCTCGTGAGTTCAGGTATATCCTGCGTATCGCCACACTCAAGCTTAAAGCGAGGGGATTTCAGCGCCGATTCAATGAATTCTTTCTGCCCAGTGGAGAAATTATCATAGCCAGTGACGGTATGGCCATCTGCCAGCAAGCGATCTGTAAGATTACTGCCAATGAAGCCGGCACAGCCGGTAATGAAATAATGCATAACGCCTCAATCAGTCTTGGTTTAATATTATAAATATCGATCGCATAGTGATTTTTCTCCCGCAGCGTAGGCGGTAGAGCAAGACAACCCTGCGGATTATACACAAGATATTTCGGATTACCTGCGAACTTTAAATAGACCAGCCCAATTTTCCTGGTCCCATATCCGGCATGGATCTACATTTTGGACTGGATTACCTCATTGCCATCCAGGTCATTTTGTTAACTTTGTCTTTTCTCAGCAATTACCGCCATGCCGCTTGCTACCACTTTTATGGGCATATACGCCAATTTATCTGGGATAAGGTTTCGAGCCAGATTTACCAATGGACTGAGACCTTTCACTGGGAAACGAACAAAATGCCGATGGATATAATCGAAATTCAAAATCTTTTGGTTCGAGATGAATTTGATATGCTGGAACCCCGCCTGTTCCAGCAGGAGGGAGATGGATTTTTGATTAAAGTAAGAAATATGCTCAACTTTATACTCCATCCAATTTCTACCAAGGAGTTTCGCAGAAAACGAATCCAAGGATGGGGTCACAATATAAACTTTGCCCGATTCTTTCAAGAGGCTATTTACATGCATCAAAAAATCAACCGGATTACGCACATGTTCAATTACATCAAAATTGGCAACAACATCAAACGATTCCTTATCGAATCGCGATGATTCAAGATATCCTTTCTGCACACTGGTCGAGCCTAACCGACGGTTGGCTAATTCGACCAAGTGATCTGTTACTTCCAAACCGGAAACATTAAAACCCTCGGACTGCGCCTCCAATAAAAAGTCACCCATGCCGCACCCAATTTCCAGCAGAGAAGCATGATTGAGAGATGGAGAAATTTCCTTGACCAGCTGCTCAAGATAAAGTCTGGCGGTCGCCCGTTTAATTTTATTAACTAATTCGGTAATTTTGGCATCGCCTTCATCTAAAAAATACTGGTCAGAATATATTTCTGATAATTCCGAATCAGTTGGTTGTGGATCCAGCCATTGAAAACCACAGTTTCTACATGCGTATACCTGGTATCGCTTGAACGGGAAGGCTAAGACAACCTTATTTTGCTTACAAATTGGACAAATATTCATATTTTTTTCCATAAGAAGTTTTGATGTTTTTACTGCCCTGAGCTGATGCAAAATTCGGCATAAAAGAATGTTTGCGTCACCATTAACTTTACGAACAATTTACTTGAGCAAAATCTCCACCAAGCTGCGATCAGTCTTTTGTTATTTTTGCGAACCTGTACTTAAAAGATGCCTTAATCCAAGTAAACGGGTCTCGAAACATATTGACTTTCTTGCCTTCTTTAAACGAACGAGAATCATAATTGACTGGAATTTCCAATGGGACATAGCCTTTTCGGATTAGCTTGATGACTAACTCGAAATCAAAATCAAAACGGTTACATTCAAAATAAAGGTTATGCAGGCAATCACGGCGGAATACTTTAAACATGGTAAATGGATCTTTCATGTTTTGACCATAAAGAAAATTAACCAAAAACGTAAATAGTACGTGTCCAAAGTTAAAATAAGCGGATAACTGCTGCTGATCATCAAAGTGACGCATTTTCCATTTACCGCCATGACGAGCTCCGAGCACAAATGACTTTTTAAAGTTAACAATTGGTTCGAGTAAAGCATCATAGTCGTTAAGATCGTACTCCAGATCAGCATCCTGGATTAATATAATATCCCCGCGCGCATGATCAAAGCCTTCCCGAACTGCATTTCCTTTTCCACGCGCCTTCTCTTGCAAGAAGATTTTTACTTCCGGATTTTCTTTGTAATCGAGAACAAGTTGCCGGGAATTATCCGTCGAATTGCTTTCAACGATAATGATTTCTTTATCCAACCCCTGTATTTTTTTATCAATCAATTGATTCATCAAATGCGAAAATGTAGAACATTCATTATATACAGGCAAGATAATCGATAACAAAGGCTGCTTACGCTGTTCTGTTTTCTTGGCGCTTACAATGATGCCGGATGTTGGCAGCCGGATAAAAAATTTATGCAGTGAAGTTGGCAGAAGATGGTAGGCTATACGAATGACTCGTGTCACCCAGGTTTTCGGGAAACTCGCAACCCTGTCAACCATATGTTCCAGGGTATACAAACGCAAATCCCCATCAATTTCAATTTCACTAAAGCCATAACGCAGCAACAAAGATTGAACTGTTGTTCGATCAAGGTAATAATTATTTTCTGGACGCCAATCAGTCCAAGAATTATTTAATATCTGGGCGGGAATTGAATCCAGGGAAGGTGTCGTCAACAAAAGTAACCCGCCGGGTTTCATCAATTCATAAGCTTTATCCAATACTTGTTTGGGGGAATAACTCTTGTCAATCTGGTAGATGAAAATAATGGCATCAAGATTCTGTTCCAGATTGGCCGCTTGTTCGAATTCTCGAATAGTCAAATGCTGAACCACTTCCATGCCTCGATCTCGAGCCAGAGAAGAAAAACAATGGGCGGGCGGGGCTACCACTAAAATCCTGCTGGCACCCACGGTGCGCTTGAGAAGGGCTTTAAGATAGCGCTCAGAGGCTTCACTTTCGGTCTTCCCCGCTGTCCAGGCGTTGACTGGATCCTGGTCACTGCCGTAGATACTTACTATCTGCTCCGATGTAGCATGCGGGTATGAAGAAATGAGACCGCACCCAGCGCATTGCCAAAGAGATATTCCGTGAAGCTTATACAAATAGTTATGGGCATTTTCACCACAAATTAAACAGATCATCGTTTATCCGTATTCTTGTTACAGCATTTCACTAACTCGTTCCGAGTGTA
>CAZHWV010000161.1:0-9563 GCA_964536185.1 uncultured Anaerolinea sp.
TGCAAGACAACTCAAGCCAGCCGCCTGCCGTACCTGCCAGCGCGCCGGAAGCACCTGTCCCAACAGCCCAACCTGAGGATGTGCCCGCCTGGTTGGCCGGCCTGCAAGACAACTCAAGCCAGCCGCCTGCCGTACCTGCCAGCGCGCCGGAAGCACCCGGCCCAGATGCCCAACCTGAGGATATGTCCGCCTGGTTATCCGGCCTGCAAGACAACTCAAGCCAGCCGCCTGCCGTACCTGCCAGCGCGCCGGAAGCACCTGTCCCAACAGCCCAACCTGAGGATGTGCCCGCCTGGTTGGCCGGCCTGGGCACATCCTCACTGAATGAAGATAAGCCTGCTCAAGAAGTGACCCTTGCGCCGTCCACTGCGCAGAAACCCGCTATCGCTGGTCCAGATACAGATCAACCTGTTCTGGCAAGCCTTGCCCCCACAATTGCTGCGCCCTCAGATGAAAAATCCCTGAATTCTATCCGCGCTGAAGAACAAAACATCGATTCCATCCTTTCCATGGATGCGCCCGACTGGCTCCTGGGCTTTACACCTACCGAGACAAACCAGGACCCCGCCTCGCTTGAGGCAGTAGAGACGCAGCCTGCAAACTCTTTATTGCCCGGGGATGAATTACCCTCCTGGGTGCAAGCCATGCGCCCGATGGAATCTGTCATCGGGGCAAGCGGGGATAACGAGGAAGATCTCGAGCAAACTGTTGAGAATCAGGGTCCATTGGCTGGTTTGCACAGCATCCTGCCCCACCAATCAGGCATCCAGAAAGCGCATACACCAAAAGTTTACTCGACCACATTGTTGACCAGCCCGACCCAACAGGCGCAAGCTGCGTTATTGGAAAGTTTAATAAATTCTGAAAATGCCCCTCGAGTGTTTTCAAAACAAGCGAAAACGACCATAATTCGCCCATTGCGTTGGTTAATTGCAGCAGTTTTGCTGCTGGCGATATTGATAATCGCTGCATTCGGTTCAAACATATTCCCCAATCCAATTACCCCGGTCGAAAATGGGCCGGTCGGTATGTTTGTAAAAACGGTAACCAGTTTGCCTGAAGGCGCACCGGTACTGGTGGTTATGGATTACCAACCGGGCTTCGCCGGGGAAATGGAAGCTGCTGCCGGGCCAGTCTTCGAGCAATTGATGAGTAAGAAGGCCAGGCTGGCCTTTATCTCTACCTCTCCATTGGGCGAATGGATGGCCAAACGCTTACTCCAAAAATTTATGTCCACCTACCCGTACGAAGAGGGTAACCAGTATGTTAATCTGGGGTATCTGGCGGGTGGAGCAGCTGGCATTCAAGCCTTTTCTGACCAACCCAGCGCCAGCCTGGGACAAGACACGCTCTCGGGCAATTTGTGGAATACGCCAGTACTAAAAGATGTGACTGTCAATTCGGAGACCAGGCTATCTAATTTCGCCGCGGTCATAGTGGCGACCGATAACGCGGATACCGGCCGGTTATGGATTGAGCAAGCACAACCATGGTTAAAGTCCAAACCCATGCTGATGGTTGTCAGTGCACAGGCCGAGCCGATGATCCTGCCCTATTTTTTTTCAAACCAGTTAAGTGGGCTGGTAGCAGGGCTGGAAGGTGGCATACTTTATGAAAGCGCACAGGCAAAGCCTGGACAGGCGCGCATCTACTGGGACGCGTTCGGAGTTGCCATGCTGATTAGCGAGTCTATTATCTTATTTGGCGGGGTGTGGAGCCTGGTTTCTGGCCTGCGCGCCCGTCGCGCTGTGCTGGAACAGGACGAGGCCTAAATGCTGGGCGCTATACAGGTTGATTTAATCACAGGCTTTCTCAGTTTTCTATTCACAGTGCTCATTTTGAGCTATCTTGTCGGCGACAACCCGGCCTTCCGGCTGGCTATTCATGCCTTTGTGGGTGTATCGGCTGGTTATGTTGCGGTGGTCGTTTTTCAACAGGTGCTTGTGTATCGGATGATCCTGCCATTTATAACTGGCACGATCATGCAACGCATCCTGCTGGCTTTTCCCATGATAATGAGCCTGTTTCTGCTGGCAAAATCCTCCGCTCGTTTTGAGTGGATGGGCCGCCCCGTTGTGGCATTACTTGTCGGTGTAGGCACAGCTTCTGCAGTTGCCGGGGCTGTTCTGGGGACACTTTTTCCACAGGTTCTCGCCGGAGCGGGGTTATTTGACCTGCGAACCAGCCTGACCCTGGAAAGTGTAGCCAGTAATTTGACAACCGCAGTAATCGCGCTGTTTGGGACCATTGTAACGCTCGCATATTTCCAATTCACAGTATTCGGCAAGAACAAAACCACCGGAAAAAGAGGTTGGTTTTTAAATTTCTTTGCTTTGTTTGGGCAGGTTTTTATTGCAATTACCCTGGGCGCAATTTTCGCTGGAGTCTTAGCCGCAGCGCTAACCGCACTTGTCGATCGTGCCCAATCGTTGGTATTGTTTTTCGATCAGATATTATCAAATTTCATCTTCTAGCCCCTTATGCCCAGCTCCCCTATTGCAGGCAACTCCTTACTAGCAATCGATATCGGCGCAGTCAATACCCGCGCCGCATATTTTGATGTGATCGAAGGCGCTTACCGCCTTATCGGTAATGGCCAATCACCGACCACTTCCAACGCTCCTGTTCGTAACGCCATGATCGGTGTGCAGCTTGCCATCGAAAACCTGCAAGCGATGATTGGCAAATCTTTAATGGATGACGATGGGCACCTGATCATCCCTTCCCAGCCAGATGGCTTGGGCGTGGACAGCATGGTGACCTCCCTTTCGCTTGGGCCAACCATCAAGACGCTTATCGTCGGTCTGCTGCCCGATGTATCTCTTAAATCAGTCGAAAACCTGGCCCAAAGCACCTATACGCACGTGGTCGACAGCCTCCAATTAAACGATCCGCGCCGCATTGATGAGCAGGTGGATGCCATCGTGCGCTACAGCCCAGAGCTTGTGCTCATTGCCGGTGGAATGGATGGCGGTGCAACACACTCCATCCAAAAACTTCTAGAAGTCGTAGGTCTGGGGATTTTTTTGCTGCCCGAGTCCAAGCGTCCGGCTGTCCTCTTTGCTGGGAATAAACAATTAGCCCAGGAAGTACAGACATCATTGAGTAACATCGCTTCGGATGTGTGTGTCAGCCCCAACCTTCGTCCGGCGCTGGACGTGGAAGATCTGGCCCCAGCCCAGCAACAACTCGCCAGCATGGTGGTTGGTCTCCGCCAGAAACAAATGCCTGAGCTGGATGAAATCCGCACGCTCTCTGGCGGCACTCTTGTTTCGTCAGCTTACGCGCAGGGCCGGATGGTACGCTTTCTTTCGAGCTACTTCAATTCCGGCAAGGGCATATTAAGCGTTGATATTGGCGCTTCAGCCATTTCCATCGGCGCGTCTTTTGGCGGCGATTTGCATCTAAATGTGTTCCCGCAGTTTGGGATGGGTGAAGCGCTGGCTGATTTACTCAATTATTCTACGTTGGATGATATTGTTCGCTGGCTGCCGCTCGATATTCCCGCAAATACTGTGCGGGATTACCTTTATCAAAAATCGGTCTATCCAGGGGCAATCCCGGCTACAAAAGAAGAACTGGCCATTGAGCAAGCCATTGCGCGACAAAATTTATTTATCGCTACTCGTTTGATGCTCCAACGTCTGCCAGGGCGTTTACGTTCGCGAAGTGGGCTGCTGCCCTCTTTTGAACCAATTCTGGCGGGGGGCGCAGTCATAACCGGCGCTGCCAACCAGGGTCAAAAACTGCTCATGTTGCTTGATGGTTTGCAGCCTGCCGGAATTGCCACGCTTGCGCTTGACCAAAATAATCTCCTGGCCATGCTTGGCGCAATTGCGGAAGTAAACACCATCCTGCCGGTGCAGGCCATCGATTCCGATGCGCTTTCTTATCTTGCCACAGTCATCTCCCCCGTAGGGTCAGTTGATTATGGCGCGCCGATTGTGCGCGCAAAGCTGATCCGGGATGATGGGAGCGAAATGACCAGCGAAATTGCGATGGGCGACTTGCAGGTATTGCCATTGGAAAATCGCCAGACAGCCCGCCTGCAGTTGCGACCCCTGCGACGCGCTGACGTCGGTCTTGGCCCTGGCCGTGCTGGAGAAGTTGAAGTAATTGGTTCATCTATAGGTGTGGTGATTGATGCGCGTGGGCGTCCACTGCGTTTATCAGCCGATTCCGGTCAACGCCGTGCTCTGGCACAAAATTGGCTCGTCACCTTGGGAGGCTGAAATGCTGGCATCGATTACACATTTTCTGCCTCTCACGACAATTGTGCGCAAACGGATACTACCCTGTGATGGTCGCATCCTGGCCACTGTTGGCCAAAAAGTGGTCCCATCGGACGTTGTCGCAACGGCCATTGTTGGTCGCCAGCACTTGATCTTAGATATAGCCCTGAGCCTCCGCGTTTCTCCCCGTCGCGTGGCTGCCTTGCTAAAAATTAAAAGGGGACAAAAAGTCAATCAGGATGAGGTTGTTGCCGAAACAACGGGTTTGTTTTCTCGTGAAATTCGTGCGCCGGCCAAGGGGCGCATCGTGGCGATAGGTGGCGGCAAGCTTGTCTTGGAAACTGGTGGTACCCCGACTGAGCTCCTGGCAGGCATGACAGGCGTGGTGACAGAGATCATTGAAGAACGCGGCGTGGTTATTCGCGCCACGGGAAGTGTCATCCAGGGCCTGTGGGGAAATGGGCAGCTTGATACTGGTGTGATGATAAGTATCATGGATCGCCCTGATGAAGTGTTTGACCCCACTCGGCTGGACATCGCTGTTCGTAGCTCCATCATCCTGGGTGGATATGTTGATAATCCAGCTGTCCTAAAAAGCGCCAGCGATCTGCCTGTGCGAGGTTTGATCCTGTCAAGTATGTCACCAGCGCTGCTGCCGCTGGCATCCCAGATGTCTTTTCCGATCATGCTCATCGATGGCTTCAGCCGTCAGCCGCTCAATTCCGCTGCGTATAAACTGTTAAGCACTAATGTCAGGCGCGCAATAACGCTGAATGCCGTAGCCTATGACCGGTTCCGTGGCGACCGTCCTGAAATTTTCATTTCTTTACCGGTCTCACAGGACCTACCCGAACCACGTGAATTGGAAACCTTTCTGCCAGGGCAAGCTTTACGTGTCATATCTCTGACCCGCCCTGCGCGAATCGGCACCTTGGTCCGAATTAGCCTCAATCAGGCCATCCTACCCAACGGTCTGAGAGTAAAAACCGCAGATGTACAACTGGAGAGCGGAGAGAAAATTCTTGTCCCACTAACCAATTTGGAAGTGCTGGGGTAAAATATATTCACCCACGCGAGGAGAAAAGAATCATGGCCAACACATTTATTTTCGACGATGACCAACCCCAACTTGATGCGGAAAGCCCTGCTCCCGAATCACCCGAACCGGAAGCGCCTGAAGGTGGCGAAGGTAATAACCGCACCTTTCTGATCGCCGCCATCGTCCTCGGTGGTGTTGTTCTGCTCTCGCTGGTTTGCATGGCTGTCTATGCCTTGCTGATCATGCCAGGCCAAAAAGCCAGTGCCCAGGCTACTTCAAGTGCCAATGCTTCGGCAAATACGCAGGTAGCCATGGTACAGCAACTGACGCAGGAAGCAGCCCTGTTTACACCTACACTGCCGCCCACCGAAACGGCTGCCCCTGAGCCAACCGAAACGCTCGTGGTTGTCTTTGCCAGACCAACCGCCAGCCTTGTGCCTACTGTCGATCCGGCTACTGCCACAGTTGAGGCCTTGCAAACGCAATTGGCCGTTTCTCAGGCAACCGCTACCAGCACAGAATCTACCCCCGGCACACCTGGCACCCCCGGCACACCTGGGAATCAACTGCTCGCACGCACCGGTTTTGCAGATGAAGTCGGTCTGCCAGGTTTGTTGATCGCCGCCATCCTTGTTATTGCGGTCATCATGTTAACTCGTCGCCTCCGCCAAAGCCCTCAGAAAAGTTAATTTCTTACAAAAAACAAAGTCCGGGCGGTTATATCGCCCGGACTTTGTTTTGAATAACAACATCTTATTCAGCTTAGATTTCGAATACTTAAACCACGCTTCCGGCTACTTTCTGGCCAAAACCCAGCAGGTCTTTTACCAACTGAATTGAGCGGCCTTCGGCGTAGACACGCAAGACAGGCTCGGTGCCCGAGGGGCGAATAAGAAGCCAAGAATCGTCCGCCATAATATACTTGACGCCATCCATACTCGTAACTTCTGTCAATTTTGCCCCCCCAATCTCCGCTGGAGCATTTTTCAAGAGCATCGCGGTCATCTCCTGCTTGGCAACCGGGCGGCTAAGACGCAGATCGGCGCGCTCATAAAAAGCCGGGCCAACATCCGTGAGCAAGTCTGACACTAATTCGCCAAGCGTCTTTTTCGCATGGGCGATAATCTCCACCAACAACAGGCCCATGATTGGACCATCGCCCTCAGGAATATGGCCTTTGAACGAAATCCCCCCCGATTCCTCGCCGCCAATGAGCACATCCTCGTTCATCATGTAATCTGCAATATGGTTAAAACCAACCGGGGTCTCGTAGACTTTCAATCCGTAACCTTTTGCCAACCGGTCGATCATCCGGGTGGTGGAAACAGTTCGAACGACAGATCCCTGCCAACCGCGAACTTCAACCAGGTAGCGCAAAGCGAGCGCCATGATCTTATGGGGGTCAACAAATTGGCCACGTTCATCCATCGCCCCGATACGATCAGCGTCACCATCGGTAGCTAATCCAAAAGACCCCAATCCCGCACCCAGAGCCCCGGTCAGCGCACCCAAATTCTTCGCAATAGGTTCTGGATGAACCCCACCAAAGCCCGGGTTCATTTCACCACGAACCTCAGTAATTTCGCAGCCTGTGCCCTGCAAAAAGGACCGTATGGCCCCACGTCCCGAGCCATACATCGAGTCGATCACAAAGCGTTGAGGGTTTTCAGCAATCGCGTCGGTATTGATCAGCGTTCGCAAATGGTCAAAATAGGATGGCAGCGGATTAAATTTCTGGATCAAACCAGCCTGTTTGGCCTGGTTGTAATCCATCAAGTTCGGACCGCGCGCCTGTTCTTCGTTATCGTTGATGTACACTTCCACGCGCCTGCATTGTTCGGGTAGCGCAGAACCCCCATAAGCGGCTTTGAGCTTGATGCCGTTATAACGCGGCGCGTTGTGTGACGCGGTGATCATCACCCCTCCGGCTGCCTTGTTATATTTCACAGCATAAGAAATGGCCGGCGTGGGCGCATCGGATTGGGCTAACAAAACGCTAAAGCCATTGGCAGCGAGAACACGAGCCACATCAGCAGCGTACCGGTCGGATAAAAAGCGAGTATCAAACCCGACCACAAACTTTCTCGGATCCACATTCGGGCTTGAACTGGTATCCCAGTGCTCAGATGCGGCGGCATCCGCAATGGCTTGCGCCACCATGCGCAGGTTGCCGAAAGTAAACGTATCTGATATGACAGCGCGCCAGCCGTCAGTGCCGAAATGAATAGGCATGCAAATTCTCCATATTAATAATATGTGCTTACAGAGATGTAAAAATACAACATCCCCGTATCTCTTACGGTGAGAAAGAGGGAGTGGCTGTCACAATCAATTCTGAAAGAACCCACCCTTCGATTACGCGATTTGGGGTCGTAATGAGAACATGGACCCAGGTGGCTCTGTCAATGACAACCGGAGTATCACCCAAAATTTCCGCCAAATAACCGTTTTCGACAGTTGTGATGGAGGTACCTCCCGGCTTAACCCGCACCATGACGCCGTCGGAAGTTGGTGATTGCACCCGGCCATAAACCGGTGTTGGCACAAGCGTGGAACTGGGTGCGGCAGGTAGCTCAGGAGTAGCCTCAAGCGTAGCTGTGTAGGAGGGTGCTTTGGTGGGCATTTGTGCAGGAGGTGTGAAGCTGGGAGTGGCAGATGCTACCCTGGTCGGTTTGGGTGAGGCTGTTGCCGGCAATGTCTCTACTGGTGTGGGAGTGTGTGTGACTGCGAGCATGGCATAATCTTGATCACCACGGATATTGATCAGGCTGCCAAGCCCGGCAAAGCCAGCCACAATCAACAACCCTGCCAGGACCAGCCCAACGGTGAGCGCATAACCGCTGGCTTTTTCCGGACGGAACCCCATATAAAAGAAAATGATCAGACTGATGATCAGTGAAAGCGCCATATGAATCAAGAAAACCAGGCCAGCCTCTGGCCAGAGACCCTCAACACCGGAACCCAAGCCAAACCCAGCCGCGCTGACCGGCAAGTAGAATTCATAAGCCACCATCAGACTTGGGATGACCGGCTTGTCATCGGATTGAATAAAGGCAATCACCAGGACAGCTGTGCCTATCACCAACATCAACAAATCTGGCCACCACAAACGCGCATGGTAAAAAGCTTGCGACGATGTCAGCGGTTGAAAGATACGCGAGGCGAGCCCGGCCAGAAGTCCAACGATAAAGACCATCGCCAGTCCAATTAACATACCGCCAAAAGTCTGTCTGAAGAGGCGGGTTTCACCGGTTGCTGTAGATAATGCAGCCCCTATCCATGGGCCCAGCAGTGGAGCGACCAGGATGCCAATCAGGAGGATGGCTGGAGCATCAAGGATATAGCCTACACCCAGTACGCACCCGCACAGGAAGGAAAATACAAAAAAATCGACGGTTGGGGAAACACGTTGGATGATCGATCCCAGCCGCTCACCCAGCTCACTGGCGTTAATGCGTTGGGCGATAAGCCCGGACCGGCGGCGGCGGCGCACAGGTAGAGATGTTGCTGGCAAGGTCTCGGCCTCAACAGCAGGGACCTGGCGCGCATCCAGCTGGCGACGAAAAGCGGCAACATCGTTATCCATGCGTGGAAAATCAAAATCAGGTGCAGCTTCCTTCAAGGGAGGGAAAGACAACCTGCCTTCGTCGGCAGCCGACCGGGGGTTGATTTTTTCTTCTTCCTGGGAAGAAGCGGGATGTTCATTCATTTGTTCGGGCGGTTGTTGGCCGCCGATCATGGGCAGTTCGTCGTCTGAAAGGGTCATTTACGCAAACTCGCAATCAATCGCAATGGTTTATCAAACAGATCTAGGGCGCAGAGGATATCGGGAATAAGTAGATCAGCAGCATTGATTGCCTCCACCGCCAGCCCTTCTACAGACAGGACACAGATACCCAAGGCTGCGGTTTTCAACATTCCGGCATCATTTGCGCCCTGGCCGATTGCCGCTACATGCTCTGCGCCCAATTGACGGACATACGCTGCTTTTTGTTCGACTTCATTGCCGGGCAGGATTCGCACAGCTTGCAGGTGTAGGAGATGGTCAATGAGCGCCTGTCCACCATGTGTGTCCGCAGTCAGCAGGTGCACAGTCAAGCGATCGCTCAGGGCATCTATCCGTTTGGCTACACCCTCCATGAGTATACCATCCACTGCCAGCGTTCCGTTCACATCCATAACTAGATGTTCGATCGCCAGTGCACTTCGCCCCGGAATATTCAAATCAATCATAATCTAATTACCTATTTTCCGCCCCCTATCAAATAGGGTTTGGTGGTAGGCTGGCCAGA
>CAZHWV010000162.1:0-9362 GCA_964536185.1 uncultured Anaerolinea sp.
CAATGATGGCATTCATGGGGGTGCGGATCTCGTGGCTCATCATGGCCAGGAAGGCACTCTTGGCCTGGGTGGCGGCCTCGGCTTCGGCGCGGGCGGCCTGGGCCTCCGCGAAGAGTTGGGCGTTATGCAGAGCGGTGCCTACGTTGGATGCGATGGTGCTGAGCAGGCGAGAATCGTCTTGGTTAAACATGCTTTCCTGGCTAGTACTCTGGACGCTGATCACGCCAACGGCTTTCCCGCCCACGACAATTGGAACACCTAGATAGGATAAGGATTGTTTTCCAACCACAGTTGCGCCAATTTCCAGAACCTGCCGGTCCATTTCCTGGTTGATCAGCACAGGCTGGTTGGTTTGGAGAATTTTGCTGGTCAATCCCTGGCCAACTTGAAGGGGGGGTAGATCTTCTCCATAGGAATAGGGGAAGTTGATCATACCCTGAGCTTCATCCAGCAAGGCCACATAGGCAATATCGGCTTTGAAGGCAGCGCGGGTCTGCTCGCCGACCAATTCATAGATGGCCAGCATATCCAGCTTGGAGGCCAGGCCTTCCTGGACACGGTTGATGATCGCGAGTTCCTGGGCGCGTTGTTCGCTCTCTTTGAACAAATATTGGGTTTCGCCAAATAAACGCGCATTTTCGAGGGCGGCGCCCAAAGAACCGGCGATGGTGGTCAGCAAGCGCAGTTCAGATTCGCCGTAGGCATTCTCGCGCTCATAATTTTCGAGTTGAATAAGACCAAGAACCCGGTCGCCGTTGATAATGGGGACAGAGACCAACGATTTGCTCTGGTCGGTGCCAGCGACGGGGCTCGCATTGATTTCTTCGTAATCCGCCAGGGTATTGAGAATAATCGGTTGACGTGTTTTTTGCATTCTTTCGAATTTTCCGCCGGGGAGCGGCAAAATGGGTGGAACAGTAATCCGCTGACCGTGTTCGTAGAGATACAGATAGTGTATTAAGCTAGATTTTCTCCCGTACCAGCCAATCATAAGATCGAGTGTATTGAAAACCTGGCGCAGTTTATCCCCCACCAGATCCACAATCGACTGGAAACCCTGTTCGGCAGCGAGTCCCTGCTGGATACTGTTGATGATTTGCAGCTCTGCTACCCGCTGTTGTTCGACCTGTACAAGACGTTGGGTCTCGTTGAAGAGGCGCGCATTTTCAATGGCGACACCCATATTAGCAGAAAGTGTCTGCAAAAGACGCATTTGGTTAGCATTGAAAGCATGGGCACGGACATCCGCCAGGGCAACCAGGCCCAGGACTTGGCCATTTGCTATGATCGGCACACCCAGCCACGACTGGCTAAAAAAGCCCGATCCTTTTGCGATAATTTCCTGCGGGAAATATGCGCCGTTGGCAATTTCATCATCGAGAGTGCCCAAAATTAGTGGCTGGCCAGATATGATGATCTTTGATGACAGCCCCGTCCCCAAGGGAAACGGCTCGACAAAGTCGATATATCCACCTTCATTCCGGTCATATTCATATGGCACATGAATGAGGTTGGTATTCCTATCCAACAGCATGATGATTACCGAGTCGGTATCAAAGAAATCGCGCATCATGTCACCAGCGAGATGAGTCATGGTTTTCACATCAAGCGTTTTCACCACCGCTTCGCTGATGCTGTAGAGAATGGCCAGTTCGTTTTTGCTCTGGCGTTCCGCTTGCAGCGCGCGGAGGCGCGTCAGAGCAGTAGCAATGTGCTGGGCCACATAGGCCAGGACTTCATCATCCTGATCAGAATAGTGGATTCCTTTGGTATAACTTTGGACAAAGATGGCGCCAAAAATTTTGCCGTCCGCTTTGAGCGGAGCGCCGATCCCGTCTTCGTTATAGGTGCCCTCCACTTCTACGGCACGATTTTCCACCAGCTCGTTGAATTGATCCCAGCCATGCTTGATCGATTCGCCTGTACGGATGACATAACTGGTCATTCCATGGAAATTCTCCAGTGGCTGAGTGGGGAAAGGCTCATCATGTTCATCCACAAAATACGGAAAACTTAACAACCCGGTGATTTCATCATAGAGCGCGATAAAGATATTCCCCGCATACATCAACTCGCCGACGATTCTATGGACATGAGGATAAAACTCCTGCATATCACGCGAGGCGCTGGCGGCATCAGTGATGTTAAACAGCGCTGTTTGGATTTTGTTACTTTTAAGTAACTCATCAGTACGTTCTTGAACTTTTAGTTCCAGAGTGGCATTTTGTTCGCCCAGTAAAGCCTGGGCACGACGCAGATTGGTCTGTGCCGTGCGTTCTTTCTCAATCAGGCGTTCCTGGAAACGGTAAAACATGATCAATAGCACCATAACAATAATCAGCAGCCCCAAAGTGTCGCCGCTCTCGGCCAACCAATCAGCCAGAAGCAGGGAGTTCCGGTCACTGACCAGCCAACGCAACAGCACGCCACGCTCGGCCAAGATAGCAAAGACTCCCATCGTGAGGACACTGATGGCCGACATGATAAGACCCGAGCGCACGCCTACCAGGATAACTGCGCCAACCGGAAGGGCCAGCAAGTACAACCGTCCACTACTACCCAGGCCAAAAGATGCCATTGTGGTCACGCCCACAGCGTAAGGGACCAATAAGACACCCAATGCCCGTATACGGTGGTCAAGCCGGCGGAAGAATGCCAGGCCAGCCAGAATTAATGCCATGAGAAAGAAAAAGATCGCGGTGGGCAATTGATCTGGCCGGGATTGCGCATCAGAAATACTTATAATTGTCATCACCATGGCTGCAATCGCCACGATAGTTAGAAAAATATTCAGAATTTTGACACGCCACAGATGCAAGACTTCCGCCGGATCGAAATTAGTTTCTTTATCCATAATTCTGTCCTTTGAGACAAATCATGATTTCGTCTGACTGATTTGTTTTTTTCCTCGATTCGGACTGTTTTGTTTTTTTTCTAAAAATTGTTCTCGTTGTCATATCAGCCGCTCCATTCCGATCGAGTTTCCCAAGTATCTAATACTACTATACACTTCATAAATGGCAACGTCAACATAACTGTCTATCAACAATTTGATCAGATAGCATGACCCTATTATAAATAACTTAGCCATCCTTGACATGTTGCGTTTGTCGCCTTTATCTCGAGCTTACTGCGTGCCAGACATAAACAAGCCTTGGTCAAATCCGTTGATGGTGGTTGCTAGCTCATCTGATACAGTTTTGTACACTTTTTTCACTTGTGACCAGTCTTATAGGGACCAAATTGTGGTAAATGTTCGCAACTCAGCCTGGTCATCCGTTCGCGGCCTGGGCTGACCAGGTAAAATCCCCCATTGCGGTGTAATAGAAGGATGCGTCTGCGCAAATTGGCGAAGTGCGCGCGCATTCGCTCGGAGTGAATCTGGTAACTCTCAAAGGCCACCTGCGAAAACGCAAATAACTGGTCATGAACTTCCACGAATTGCTGGCGGTAGGACTCAGTCACCGCGCCCAGATTGCTGATCACCCAGCAGCTATTTTCAAATTCCCAGTCATAGGCCAGCCCAACAAACCGGTAATCAGACGTGACATACGGGAAAAAAGGAAACTGCCTGCAGCTCAAGACACGAAATTGACGCTGGCAATGGGCCGGCCCCAGACAGGCCAGCAGCAGCATGTTTTCGGGTGTCTCGGCCAACAATTCTTCGTATTCCATCTCTCCGTTGTCACATTCATCGCCGCGCCAGATGTGCCAGAGATCTGTGCTGGTTTTTAAGGTTTCCCATTCTTCCTGGTACGCGGCTGGGACAGCCTGGCAGATATCGCAACAAAAAGGTTTACTATTTGGGTTATACTGCGCGCATTTCTGGCCACAATCAAGAGTACTGACAGGCGCATTGAACCCTGAATATAAAGAGTGGATGTTTGCCAGTGGGCTGTGCAGGCGGAAAGAGAATTTTTGCATTTTTTATGGAACGAGGGACACGTCAATGCCGTGTCCCTCGTCTGCTATTTCATTACTTAATCTCGCCTTGCTCTGGTTTGTTTTTCATACTCTGATAGATCTGCTGGCGCAAAGCTTCAGCCTCAGGGGAGCGATCTACATTGCTGGCCTCACCTGCCAGGCTGCTGTAGCGATCCGAAAGCAGCATAGTCAGCAGGGCCTCCATGATACTGCCAGAGGCACTGCCACCTTCGCCGCCGCCAGAGACCATGATCCTCGGCACTACGTCCACCTTTGACTGTTGGATAGCGTCCGAAAAACGGTTGAGCACCTGCTGGGTCACCTGGAACTGCGGCCCGCCATAAGCGCGCACCTGCTCTTCTGTGGCCAGGGCCTGGGCTACACCGATACGAGCGATCTTTTCAGCCTCAGCCTCGGCCAGAGCGCGGATCTGAGCCGCCTGTTGGATCGAACGTTGATATTCGGCCTTACCCTGGTTGCTCTGGATATTGATATCCAACTCAGCTTCGGTCATCTTTGTCTGCATCTGGGCCCGAGACTGAGCCTCGCGCAGTTCACGTTCCTTAACGGCCGCCTTCTCCTGCTGATTATAGGTCTCCACCTGTTCGGCGGCTACCTGACGTGAGCGTAGCTGAGTCAGGATGGTCTCGATCTGTGTATCACCTACTGGCGATGAGGGCGTTCCGATCAGCACTTCCTCCAACTCCAGATTGTAATGGGCGAATTTTTCTTTCATTTCGACGCCCGCCTGCTGCTGGATGGCGCTGCGATCCTGGATCAACTGGATCAGGGTCCTGGTCTGGCCGATGTTCTTGAAGTAAGCCGAGACCATCGGGTCGAGGGTTTGTTCTACCAGGCGCTTGATATCGCCAAACCGTTGGATCACCAATGGGGCCTTCTGGTAGTCGATGTGGACGACCACCGAGAGGGGCAAGTTTGGCTCAAAAGCATCCTTGGTGATCAATGAAACTTCCGTCAGGTTTTCATCAAAGTGGTGCGCGCCAACTTCATTCCGGATCCACTTAAGGATGATGTTGGTGGTTGGGACAGTGGTGACTTTGCCAGCATAAGTATTGAAGGCATATTTGCCTGGCAGCAACGGCTCACTCCAGACACCCCGGTTGCCCTTTGAAACAAGTTCTCCATGCCGGTATTCCAGGCCAGACAGGTCTTCGCCGGTATCACCAGTATATGAAACGACCACGCCCACGTTGCCGACCTCAATGATCGTTTTCTGGATCATTTCAACTGTAGCGAACAGGCGGTTGACATAGTAAGTTCCTTCAACCAGCACCTGCAATTGGCGTCCGCGGTGCCCGCCTGCCTCCAGGAAATGATCGGCATCCTGAAATTTATTGTGGTAGGTTGCTGCCTCGGCCGGATCGTCTCCCACCACCCGGGCAATAATCTCGCCCTGGCCCAGAGAGAGGCCATCATGGACGGTGACAATTCCGATCATGTCATCAGTATCCTTGATGACCACTGGCCGAAATCCATTGCGTTCCTTGATAACTTCCGCCATACGCAGAACGACCTCGTTTTCTTCCCGGCTCATGGGCAGCGAGAAAACGCGCTCCTCGGTAATGACAATGAATTGGACCAGATTGAAGGCGTAGGTTCCTTCACGCAGAATGCGGCGTTGGGGTCCGCGCTGCCCGCCATCTTTCAAGAAACTCTGAACATCCTGAAAATCCTGCACGGAAACGTTGGATGCCAGCACCTGGGATGGTTCAAGCTGGCGTCCATCGCGGGCAAATATATACCCGATTTTACCCTGCGAGATCGTGACCAACGGCATTGTATGGACAATGTACTGGACAGGCATCAGGTAATGCAAACCGCCGCGCAAAACCTGCGGTTGGTAACCGGCTTCTCCATTCAGCGCGATCAGGCCGGATTTGACCGAGCCCTTGCCAAAGCTCCAGCGTTTTTCGACAACGCCGATCCGGTTATTCGGGATAAAGCGGATACCAGACAAAATTAAGATTAACAGCAACCCCAACAACAGCGTGAGGCAAAGTAGAAATATTTCTAATCCCATTTGGACTCCTTGTGCAAATGCACATTTAAATATACCTATTCAGATTGAGCAGGTTGTAAAAGAGCCTGAAGGCGCATCAGCTCCCAGGCTCCTTTCTCGAAAACAGTGCCCGACTTTATTCTTCTGCCAGCACGATCACCTTGTCTATGGCTGCAAAGGTCACTTCAGCGGATTTTTTAGGATTTGTGCGGACGCCGTAGCCCTTGTCTGCATCGTGCTGCTCGCTGACAATTCGGTAACCGAGAGCAGTTTCACCCCGGTGGCGAGCTGCTTCGACCACAGTATAAAAATTGACCGGCTGTCCGATTTCCACATAGTCTCCTATCGGTTTGAGATAGATCTCAGAACCATCTGGGTCAAACAAATCTATGAAAACACCATACAGCTCACCGTTTTCAGAGAGCTGTGACATCATCAGGCTGATCATGTGATCGCTGACGATGAAATCGTCCACCTTGGCCACTTCGGCCAGTTCACGGTTGCGCAAGTCGAGCATTTCGCTGACGATCGAGAAGGGGGTGGCATCTTTTTCAGCGATGTCACGCAGATGCAAAAGGGTGATGAGTGTGCGCGCATCGGCTGCCTGTGGATCCAGCCTGGTGTCGGCCAGTACGATGACGTGATCGAATTCAGCCACATTCAGGTCATCCAGCAAGGCGCGGTCATTTGTATCGCCGCCGCGGAAGATGATTTTCTGATTCTTGAAGGTGGCCGACTGAATTGCACCTTCCTGATAACTTTCATCCGCTACGACCGTAACGGTTGAACCGTTCGGCACATAATTATCCAGCTCGCGCACGATGGTGGCGGCTGATTCGTTCCAGCCGATCAGTAGCCCTTTTTCTGGCGGCGCGCTTTTGCGTACGGAACCGCTGCGAATCAGACTGGTCTGTACAGGAATACTACTGAGACCGGAAAGCTTAATGGTGTCATCATCGGCAGCCACGGCGATGAGTTTGTCACCGGGAGCAAAGCGCGTGTCCATCGGCGGGTTGAGCTTGATGCTTCCATCCGCTTGCTGGATGCCGATGATAGCCGAGTCTTCATAGGCGTTTAACGAATCTGCATAAATTTTCCCGGAGAGCGAAGGCTCCTCCTTAAAGTAAATCTCATCGCCACCAAAGTTAAGCAGCTCGGTATAGACCATTGAAAGGCCAGATTGGCGGCTGGTTTGGGCGGTAACTCGCGCGATGATGTCTCCGGTCAGCACAGCATGCAGATCGTCTTTGGTGCCCAGCATGTGGATAACGTCCAGATTGCGGGCGTCATTGATCTGGGTTACGATGTGATAGGGTTCAGCGCGTCGTTTAGGGTTATTGGTCAGCGCCAGGACGGTCTTGATCACACAGGAATCTGCGTCGCCTTCTTCCGGCGGCAGGATGATGACTGAACGCGCTGTATGTGGGCTGACGATTTCAATTTCAGAAGGGTCAATCGGCTGACCAGAGCGACAGATGACTTTTGTCTTACCGGTCGGACCCACGCGAGTGCGAATTTCCTCTTCCATCTCGACCTTGTCCTTATCGGCCAGGATCGCGATGATGCCTCTGGGCTGGTTTTCATTCGCAGCGACGATTTCAGGGATGATCGTAAAAATTTGCGGTGACCAGCCCAAAATGATGGTATGCCCACTTTCAAGTACCCTCGAGCGACCTTTGCGCATTTCTTCAATTTTGCCTTCCACACCTGCAGTCAGGACCCCGATAAGCGTGCTGATAAAGAAGACTCCACCGACAGTAACTACAAACATGGAGAGGCGGAAGCCCCAACCAGCGTCAGCGCCCATCGTACCGGCATCCAGGGTGCGCATCATTCCTTCCCAAGCAGCTTCCACAAAGGTCAGGCCTTCGGTGGAACCTTCAGGTGCCAGGGCAACACCACCCAGGCTGACAACTGCAGCCATCACCAGAATGATGACCATTGAAATGACAGTCAGCCCGCCGATCAAAGCCAGCGTACCGCGCGACATGTAATTGTCAAACCAGTAACTCCAACGTTCTTTCAAAGTAGGTTTGGACATTGTAAAACCTCCGGCACATCAGAATATGAATACCCTATTATAGAATGTTTTTGCTCCCTCGCGAAGACGAACCCAAATTCAATTTGACCCTATGTGTGATTCTGTCTATACTGTAAGTAAACCTAATCGGAGGTAAGACTGATGAATAAATTAACTTGGTTTGGACATGCCACGCTTGACTTGGAGACTGGTGGCCACCGTTTGTTGATCGACCCGTTTTTCACCGGCAATCCGACAGCCACGGCCAAAGCTGAGCAGGCCGCTGCCGATTTTATTCTGGTCACCCATGGTCATGGCGATCACGTCGGTGATGCGGTCAGCATTGCCAGGCGTACCGGGGCGACCATTATCGCCAATGCTGAGATTAGCGGCTGGATGAGCAGGCAGGGTGTGGAAAATACCCATGCTCAGCATATTGGTGGGGGCTACCACTACCCCTTTGGGTATTTGAAACTAACCCTGGCATTGCATGGTTCGGCTCTACCTGATGGCGCCAATGGCGGCAACCCGGTCGGGTTCCTGCTTACAACGACTGATAACAAGAAGATCTATTTTGCTGGGGACACCGGGCTGTTTGGCGACATGAAATTGATTGGCGAGGAAGGTCTGGATGTAGCCGTCCTACCCATCGGTGATAACTACACCATGGGGCCAGACGATGCCTTAAGAGCTGTCAAAATGTTGACGCCGAAGCATGTTCTTCCGATCCATTTCAGCACCTGGGATGTAATCAAACAGGACCCGCAGGATTGGGCGGCGCGGGTTGCCAAAGAAACTGGCGTACAGACACATGTGCTCAAACCGGGCGAGAGCTTTGCTTTTTAGCCTGCCACGGATGGACGCTAAATCACATAAATAAAAGAGGCTGTGTTGCTTGCAAAGCGCTTGCTCTATCACTCGTATGAGTGATAGAGCAAGCGCTTTGTTTTCTTTCACGGTATAATCTTTTCAGCCATCATCCCTTCACCTAACACATTCTTCAATACTTTCAAATGGAAATCCAATATGACCCAAAAATATACCTTCCAATCGATTATCCTTAAGCTACAAGAATATTGGGCTGAACGTGGTTGTGTCATCTGGCAGCCATATTATACCCAGGTGGGCGCAGGCACCATGAACCCGGCAACTTTTTTGCGCGTGCTCGGTCCCGAGCCATGGAATGTGGCCTACGTGGAACCTTCCGTGCGCCCGGATGATGGCCGCTATGGCGAGAACCCCAACCGCCTTCAGATGCACTACCAGTTCCAGGTCATCCTGAAACCGGATCCCGGTAATCCCCAGGAACTCTACCTCGACTCGCTCAAAACCATCGGCATCGACCCGCGCCAGCACGATATCCGTTTTGTCGAAGATAACTGGGAACAACCCGCCATC
>CAZHWV010000163.1:0-9002 GCA_964536185.1 uncultured Anaerolinea sp.
AAATGTTTTTTTGTGGTTATTTTGCGGAAAGATCATCCGCAAAATAACCACTTGCTGGGAAAACCAATGTGTTATTCGTTTACGCCTTGGGCATCGGAATTTGGGGCGATTTTAGACCGGTTTGCGAGCCCTCGCGCAGGGCCAGGTGGATGACCATCGAACCGGTGGAAGTGGTCAGGGGAACAACCAGGCGCGGGTAGTCCAGTGTGGAAATGGTGGCGCCCTTGCCCAGGATCAAGGATGGGGTTGAAATATTCGATTCGTAACCGGCTTCGGCCAGTTTCATGCTTGCCCGTCCGACGATCACGTTGCCCAATTCCGCGATCCCACTCTGGGCCAACCGATCCAGGGTTTCGAGCTTTTCACCAATTAAAACCGAGGCCAACTGAGTGGCAGATTCTTTCGACATGCTAAAGAAAATTGTCCCATCTATCGCGCCGACCAGCGAGATGATCACGGTCACATCGTCAGTGGTATAAGAACCGCCGTCAAGGCGTAAATCTCCGCGCTTGACCGTTTCATGCATTTCAATACTCAGGACCTCATGGGCTGCATCTACAAAAGGATTTAAAAACTTTACATTCATCCGATCCTCCGAATCACTTTACTGCCCACAGGCGCTGATCAGGAATTCTTTCCTGGCGTAGCAATAAGCGCAGCCAAATCATCGGGGTTTGGCTGCGCACTCGGGTTTTTGATCCTTAACGCCAGGTGCACCGTGATCAGACCCAGCCCTGTCTCCAACGGCACCACAATCCGGGGAAAATCCAGAGTGGATATTTCAATACCCTTGCCAGTCACCACCGTCGGCGTGGATATATCGGCCTTATAACCAGCCTGGGAGAACTTGATCGTCGCCCTGCCACTGATCACATTGCCCAACTCGGCCACACCACTTTGCGCCAGGGAATCAAGTTCGCTGAATTCCTGGCCCATCATCTTCGATACAAAATTCAAACCGGTGGAGGTGGGCATACTGTACATGACAATCCCGAACACATCGCCGATCAGATTGATCAAGACGGTGATGTCATCTGTGGTCAGCGCAGATTTTTGCAGGGTCAGCGCCCCGCGCGTGATGGTGACGTCCACCTCGGCTTTCAACACTTCTACAGCAGCTTCAATAAACGGGTTTAATAATTTCACATCCATTTATTTTCTTGCCTCCTCATCGGTATCCGGGCTAAGGCTTGCCCAATTATCAAGCGAAGTATATCAGTTCTTTCGCGTGGGTTAACTGGTCTGATACTTGCTCCACCAAACGACTCAGGTCGTTCTCATCCAGGTTTAAGCGCTTGAGAGCTTCTGCATCCAAATTGTATTGCAACCCATCAATTCCAATCCCCACGCCCAGCATCATCATGATCGCGTCGGCAACGTGAACGGCGGAGACTAATATTTTGTGCCTGGGAGCCGCTTCCGGGTTATGGTGGTGGGCGATGGCCGTCACCAGGTTTTCGGGCAGCTGCCAGCGGAGGGCCATTTCTGCGCCCAGAAGGGCATGGTTAATTCCAAAAGTGGCATGCTCCATTTCCTGAAAGGAGTGCTGGCTCCATTCCGGCTGACTGGTATCGGTATTTCGCAGCAGCTTTTCAAAAACAAGCTTGCCGATATCACACAGCAAGCCTGCGAAGTAAGCTTCCTCATCGATATGCAATTTGCGTTCTTTCGAGATCAACTTAGCCCCAATAGCGGTCCCCACCGCATGATGCCAGAGATCTCCAGAATTAAGCTCATAACCGGGCATGGGCTTGTTCAGACGATCGGACAAGGAATGCGCCAGGATCAATTCCTGCAAGGTATTGATCCCTAAGACGACAATCGCCTGCTGCACAGTGGCAATCCGGTTTTCCATACCATACAAGGCCGAGTTGGCCCAGCGCAGGACGTGGGCGGCCAGGACCTGGTCTTTGGCCAGAACATCTGCCAGGTCAGCAGCATTCGATTCCGGGTCGCGAATGAATGCCAGCGCTTTCTGGGCTGCCTGGGGAATAGGGGGCAGCTTGGCGGCTTCCTGGATAAGCTGGTCAACCGTGAAATTCATAATATACCTGTCAGGCTTTCTTGTAGAAAGAAATTCCGAAGTTTTGAAAACCGAATTCCTTTGACCCGGAGATAATCTCCGTGCCTCCTAAAAACAGGACCCCGCCGGGGCGCAGGGCCGCATGAAACTTCGCATAAAGTATGTTTTTGGCTTCGGCTGTAAAATAAATGACAACATTACGACAAACGATCAGGTCAAATCCGGTTTCAAAATGATCTGCGAATAAGTCCTGTTCTTGAAAGCGGATATTTTTCAGTACACTCTCTTTGACATGATAAGGTGTTGTGGGTGTGATGTACTTCTGGCGCTGAGTCGCGGAAAGGTTGCGAATATCATCCTGGCTGTACGGCCCGCGTGACTTGGCCTTGAGCAGCGCCTCACGATCCAGGTCGGTGGCCAGCAAGGAATACTTTTGGGCTGGAGCTGCTTCGGCCATCATGATGGCTATTGTGTAGGGTTCTGTGCCAATCGAACAGCCAGCGCTCCAAAGTTTCAGGCCGTCTGCGCGGTGATTTTCGTTGAAATTTTTCATTAAATACGGCAGGATATCCTGGCGCAGCGAATCCCAACGGTTTGGGTCGCGGAAGAATTCGGTCACATTAATGGTCAGGTAATTCCGAAAACGCTCCTGTTCGCTGGTGTCGGAGGTAACTAAATTAAAATAATCAGTCCAGGTGTTTATATGGCTGCGAACCAACCAAGAGTCCAGACGGCGTTTCATCTGCTCATCTTTGTAATTGGTGAGATCTATTTTTAATATTCGCTTGATCGAAGCTTTTACCTGTATATAAATATTCGCATCCATCGTGCTTTGATCCTCTGTAATTGCTGACTGTTACGAATAATCGCGAATCGCGCGTTCAATCGCCCGAGCGATTTGTGGGCGGGGCAGGATGGCATTGGCGGCTCCGGCCTCGGCCACGCTGCGCGGCATCCCCCAAACCACGCAGGTGCTTTCATGTTCGGCGATGACATATCCGCCCTGGCTGTGCAGGAGTGAAGAGCCGTGAGTGCCATCGCTGCCCATGCCGGTCAAAATCACGGCAATGACAGCTTTGCCAAAATGCTGGACAAGCGAGTTCAGGGTCACATCCACTGCCGGACGCACGCCATGGACAGTTGGTTTTTGGTTTAAAGCCACGCGTTCATTTTCATCCAGCGTCATGTGAAACCCGCCGGGGGCAACCAACACCTGCCCAACCATCAGGCGGTCGCCAGGCTCGGCTTCTTTGACCTTGAGCGGAGAAATGGCATTCAGGCGCTCGGATAAGGAACGTGTAAAACCAGCCGGCATGTGCTGCACAATGATGACTGGTGAAGGTAAATTGGCCGGTAAAGCCGGTATGATTTCGTTTAATGCGCCTGGCCCGCCGGTGGATGAGCCGATAAAGACGACCGGCGTGGTTTTTTGATAGGCGCTAATCAGTTTTTCCTGCGTTTGAGCCGGCTGCGCGATGGGTGACAGCGCCTGGCGCAAGCCAACCGGCTTTATTTTGGCCCTGGCTGTCGCCAATATCTTGGCCGCCATCTCTTCCATCACCTGGCGAATATCCAGGCGGTTATCGGGCTTGGCCACAAAATCGACAGCGCCAATCATCAGCGCTTGGATCGTCTCGGCAGCGCCTTCCTTGGTCAGACTGCTGAACATGATCACCGGTCGCGGAAAGCTTTTCATGATCTGGCGCAAGGTTGTCAGCCCGTCCATGTGTGGCATTTCCACGTCCAGGGTAATGACATCCGGCTGCAGTTGAGGAATCAGCTTGAGCGCTTCTTTTCCATCACAGGCGGTCCCGACCACCTGTAAATCGGGGTTTTCATTGAGGTGTTGGCTAATGGAGAAACGCATGAAGGCAGAATCGTCCACCACCATAACCCGCACCGGGTCTGATGATTTTATTTTGGCGGCCTGAGGCAATGCAGAGTCTGTCATAATTCCTTACGTTAAAAGCTTGCCGATCGCTTTCATGATACGATCATGCTCGAATGGCTTGACGATAAAATCTCGCGCGCCCGATTTCACGGCTTCCAGAACAACCGATTCCTGCCCAAGAGCCGTCAGCATGATTACCCGCGCCTTTGCGTCAATGCCGATGATTGCTTTGAGGGCGGCCAGGCCATCCATTTCAGGCATGGTCACATCCATCAAGACCACATCCGGATGGATTGCCTTATATTGTTCAACGGCTTTTAAACCGTTTTCGGCCTGATGCACTTCAAAGCCTTCCGAATCAAGCATCTTCGTCAGGCGCACACGCAGGAATTCCGCGTCATCCACAATTAATATTTTTGCCATGCTAACTCCTCTTGGACTTTTATATTTCTTTTTCTTTCTCACCGATGACCCTGACGGTCATGCGATTATCCGCAACATAAAAACGCACCGTTCTGCCAATATTTCCACCGACATCTTCAGCTTTTAGCGTCATATTGAGACGCTGAAAGGTAGCGCGGGCGGATTCTATATTTCGTGTGCCGATTTCAAACGAATTTTTCAAGCCCGGCGAAATCAACATATTCGCTCCGCCAGCCATGCGCACCACCAGGCGGTGCTTATTGGCTCCTTCTTTAATCAGCGTAGCCAGCAATCGTTCAATTCCACTGTCCACATATTTGGAAGAGGCAGGATCCATCGGTTCCATGCCACTGGTCCACCGCGGCAGAACAGCATGCAGCAAACCACAAACACGAGCTGTCGGATCGACCATCGAAATTCCCAGGCAGGATCCCAACCCATAAGCAACAAGAATATCATCCGGGTCACGGCTGATAACTTGTTCTCCCAACCCTACACTGATCGGATCTTTCATATGTGCGCGTTTTTCTTCATCAAAGCCTGGAGTGTCGTCAGATCGGGAATGACCCAGAAGTCAGCCTCAACCGAACGGGCACCTAATAGAAAATTGGCCTGCATCAACAAAACATGTTCGCTAACCCCACCGGTAGTGGCGATAATAATATCCAGGATGGCGCCGACCATATCCACCATTACCGCCGGAGGGGTGGGCCGGAAATCGGCGCCGACCATTTTTGCAAGCGAATTCAGAAAGAATGCCCCGCACATATTTCCAAGTTCGCCGAGAGCAGATCTCTCCATTGAACCGAGATGCTGGGTCGTGCCCTCGGGAATATCCATCAGTAGATCGACCAATTCCAGGGCCTTCTGGTACGGAATGATCATCATGATCTGGCCCAGTAAGTCGCCTTCGATGCGCAGATAAATTCCAACGGCTTCGTTTTCTGGTCCGCCAACGATTTTGGCTATGCCCAGCAAGGGCACCAGGCTTGCCACCGGGTTGCTGACTTCAATCTTGCGCCCAATCATCCCGGAAAAGCCACGCGCGGCGTTTCGAATGCCTTCACTGGCAATGGCTTTAAGCATTTCCAACAAATCATGATCGAATGGAATCGTTTCTGTCATAGAGATCAACCGCCTTTTTCTTAAATTCCGGCCAACTTGAATAATCCGAATACATCCACGATCAAGGCCACTTTTCCATCTCCCAGTATCGCTGCGCTGGAAATTCCGGGAATATCACCGATAAAGGCCCCCAGGGACTTGACCACCACTTCTTCTTCGCCAATCAAAGAGTCAACGATCAAGCCCACCCGTTGTTTGCCGGAGTGAACCACCACGGCAAATAAGTATTTTCTTTGTTCATCATCCCGTGAAAAATTGAAAATATCGGAGAGATTGAGCAAAGAAAGCACATTTCCACGCAGCAGGGTGACCGGTTTTCGGTAGATATTTTTGATGTCTGACTTCTCCAGGCGCAGCGTCTCGGTAATCATGACCAGGGGAATGGCAAATGTGGACTTGTTTACACCGACCAGGAGAGACGGCACAATGGCCAGGGTCAGAGGTAAAATAATTTGAAACTGCGTGCCGAAACCTAATTGGGTTTCAACCTCGATCGAACCGTTCACGCGTTGAATATTAGTATTGACAATGTCAAGACCAACACCACGCCCTGAGATGTCAGTGATTTTCTGAGCAGTGGAAAGACCCGCCAGAAACATCAAGTCGATCGACTGCTCTTCTGTCAATCCAGCGGCTTCTTCGGGAGTGATCAAACCTTTTTGAACAGCGCTATCTCGCAGTCGCTTGGCATCTATTCCGCCGCCATCGTCTTCAACGGTCAGCAGGATGCGCCCTTGCTCGTGGCGGGCCGTCAAAGTAATGGTACCACGCTCCGGCTTGCCGGCGGCAATACGTTTCTGGGGCGATTCGATGCCGTGGTCAACAGAATTGCGGATCAGGTGGATGAGGGGATCATTGATTTCATCCAGCATCGAGCGATCGATTTCTGTTTCTTCCCCATGGATGACCACATCAATGAGTTTGCCGATTTTCTGGGACATGTCCCGTACCATGCGCGGAAATTTATTAAAGACACTCCCAACCGGAAGCATGCGGATGCGCATGACTTCTTCCTGGAGCTGATCGGTAATCCGTCCCAAATGAGTAACGGATTCAGAGAACTGCTCAAGGCGGCCATTTAGACGCGAATCCGCTTCCAGACGGCCGCGAATTTGCTGCAGGTGATTACGATCTGTGATCAATTCACCCACCAGGTTCATCAAGCTATCCAGGCGCTCCACATTTGTGCGCACGGTCATATCTGTGCTGCGCCGGCCGTTTGCCTCGACAGCCTTGGCTGGCGCTTCCACGCTGCGCCGGTCCGCTATATCTGTGCTGCGCCTGGCCGGTACGGGATCAATAGCGGCCTGGGTAGTTAATTCGGCTAAAGATACTGGGGCGCTTACATTTTCCTGCGCAGTCTCAAACAACTCGGATGAGCTTTTTTGAATGTCCACTGCAGCTGGCGCCCCATTGGAAAGGATGGTAACGCCATCCACACTGATTTCGCCCAGGCTGGAAAGCTGAACCAATTCGGCGCTGATTTTTTCAAAAGGCTGGGATGTAACCAAACTCGCTGAAATATCGCTAACCGAGCTGGCGGTCTCGATCTCTGCCTGGGTGGGAGTCATGGATTGAATATCACCCAACTCCTGCAAAGCCATCAGCAGTTGAAAAGCGCGCGCCGCAGAGGCAATCGTATCGGCTGGGATGCTGGCTTGAATTTGAACAACCCTGGTTTGCGCAGACTGATTAATCTCTATCGCTACCGGGCTGGCAGTTCCACGGGCAGTCTTCTGCTTTTGTTTAGAGGTCGCAGCTTTGCCAGTTTTGGCTGCCGGGATAGCTTCGGCCTTTTGGTCAGGAGTGGAAACCGTGACCGGCAGATCCTCTTTCCTAACCTGGGTTAAATCTTTCAGCGACTGGACCAATTCGTCGGTATCAATTTCGCTGGTTTGCGCGGTAACCACCTCATCTCGCAGCAAACGCAAACGATCGACGGCGTCCAGGCAGGTATTGATCAGTGGCGTCGATATTTGAATGCTTTTTTTACGCACCCCATCCAATGCGGTTTCGAGCGCATGGGTAATTTCCGTCATCCGGCGGTGCCCAATCATGCCCGCCATACCCTTGATGGTATGGGCCGAACGGAATACGGTCTGGACAAGCTCCGCATCGTCGGATTCTTTTTCCAGGCGGATCAATATATCATCGAGAACCTGTAAATGCTCATCCACCTCGGCCAAAAAAATGGGGACTTCGTCTTCACTGATATCGAAAATAATTTCCATGCTGTTCTCATTTCATCAACAGAAATAGACCCGATAATAGCAAGTTTATCACCTATAAAAGATAACATAGAGCGCCATAATTTACTGTAAACGATCCGTAAAGAGAAACGAAAAATTGAGTAAAAAAAGCGCCTCTTATCAAAAAAGAAGCGCCAAAACATCCTTCACGATTGGTTGACGGAAAGATTTAGGGGATATCTTCGCTTTTATTTGGTTCTTGATTTTCTGTTTCATTCTCAGAGACCAACAGTTTGCGCAGCTGTTCAAAGCTATCTGGTTCAGGCTTTTCAGCCAGGATTTCCTGGATCTTGACCTGATCCTGTACAGCTTGAAATATTTCCTGGCGTAAAATGATCACATCGCGCGGCGCTTTGATGCCGATCTTAACTCGTTCGCCCTCGATCGCCAGCACAGTCACAACAATGGAATCACCTATTGTAATACTCTCATCCACCCTGCGGGTTAGTACCAGCATATCGACACGCTCCACAAATCCAGATTAAATTCAGGTTACAAATAGCGGCGCAAAAGCTGGCAGCAGAGCTTATTGAATATAATCAAAGAGACTGAGCGAGGAAATCGCCCGCTGGCTGACCTCCAAAACGGCCTGGAAAGTGGTCTTCTCATTGGCCAGGGAGACAATTGCCTCAGCCACATTCGCGTCTTCCTTTTTAGACAGCAGGTTTTGCGTCTCTAGCTTGATCTGAGCCAGATAATCTGCAGACGACTCCACCTGCCGCATACGCGCGCCGTGGGATGTGCGGCTTTGATCCATGACGTCCAAGGAAGATTGTAAGTCAGTCTGCGCTTTTTGCAAAGAGGTGAAGTCGTAGGGCCTCTTAACCATGGCCTCGCTGGCCTCAATTAGATGTTGAATAAATTTCTTTATCGACGCATCACCAGGCACATTTAACGCGACTTTCTGTTCAGGTCCCAGGCTGCGCTCCATGATCCCTGAGTCGCCATCATATTGGACCATTTGTTTATTATGGGTTTTGCCGAAAACATCTACATATTCGACAGTAGTTGTAGGATCAGCAGGGTCCTCCAAATAATCAACCATGCTAAATGGCTTCGACGGGTCGGTCTCCATTTTTACCTTGTACCCGGCAAAAATAAACTGGCCATTGTGCGATGTATTGCCAATATCAATAGCTTGCTGCACCAGGGCTTGCATTTCAACACCCAGTGTAGTCGCGCGTTCTTTGCCAGCCGGGGTATAGGTCAAGGCCGTACTCGCTATACTGGCAGGAGCAAAACCGGCGGTATTTAAAGTCAGTTGCAGCCCACGCCCAGTATTATAAGTACC
>CAZHWV010000164.1:0-8909 GCA_964536185.1 uncultured Anaerolinea sp.
TGCAGCAGATATTCGTAAGGTGCGCCCTGTAGAGCCTTATTTGGGCAAGGGCCTGCATTACCTGGGCGAGAAGATCCGCCGTAAAGCAGGTAAATCAGGCAAAGGGAAGAAGTAATCATGGCTAAAATATCCCGTTCTGCATCCCGTGAAAGACGTCATTTGCGGGTCCGCAAAAAAGTTTTTGGCACCCCAAATTGCCCACGTTTGAGTGTTTTCAGGAGCGTAACCGAAATATACGCCCAAGTTATCGATGACATGGATGGAAATACTCTTGTCTCTGCGTCGAGTATCGACCAGGATTTACGAGGCAAAATGGACGGGCTTAAGAAGTCCGAACAGGCGCAATTGGTTGGTAAAGCTGTCGCCCAACGCGCAAAGGAAAAGGGAATTGACATGGTCGTTTTTGATCGTGGTGGTTTCCGCTATACTGGCCGTGTCAAGGCGTTGGCTGATGGCGCGCGCGAGGGTGGGCTGGACTTCTAAGGCTCAATGGAGAACGCTATGTCGGAATATGGAAAGAAAGATATGCAAGAGCAACAGGATCAACTCGACGAGCGCGTCATTGAGATCGCCCGCGTCGCTAAAGTCGTCAAGGGTGGGCGCCGCTTTCAATTTCGTGTAACTATCGTCATCGGCGATGGCCATGGACAGATTGGCATGGGCGTTGGCAAGGCTAATGCCGTGCCGGATGCCATGCGCAAAGCCACTGAGCGCGCTCGCAAGAATGTGCGCAAAGTATTTCTGCTTGGCACCACCTTCCCCCGCGAAGTTCTCGGGGTCGTGGCCGGTGCGAAAGTTTTGCTGAAGCCAGCTTCTCCGGGAACCGGAGTTATTGCAGCTGGTGGTGTTCGTGCTGTTCTTGAAGTAGCAGGTGTGCGCGATATCCTGACCAAGTCGCTCGGTTCAGCCACAGTGCTGAACGTCGTCATGGCTACATTCAGTGCGCTTGATTCACTCAAATCCCCGGCTATCGAAGCTGCCCGCCGTGGTAAGTCCGTAGAACAACTAACGCCGTTCTGGGCGCGGAGGAAGCATGGCTAAAAAAGTAGTTAAACCGACCATGCTGCGGGTTACTCTGGTAAAAAGCCCAATTGGCTTCCCTGAGCCGCAGAAACGCACTGTTCGCGCGCTTGGTTTGAATCGTATGCATCAGACGGTAGAGCATGAAGATAATCCCGCGCTTCGCGGCATGCTCAACACCGTTATTCATCTTCTTCAGATTGAAGAGTAGGAGCAATTAATGAAACTCCACGATCTGACCCCCAATCCGGGTTCAAAGAAAAATCGCAAGCGTGTTGGACGCGGTATTTCTGCGGGCCAAGGCAAGACAGCCGGGCGCGGTACCAAAGGCGCTGGCTCTCGTTCTGGCGAAGAAGGCCACCTTTATCGCCAGGGCGGTAACTTGCCGTTTTTCCGCCGCCTACCGTTCATGCGCGGCGAAGGTTTTACACCTCCATTCCAGGTTATTTATAATGAAGTAAACCTCGACCAGCTGGCTGTTTTCTCGGCTGGTGCACAGGTAAACCCGGAATCGTTGAACGGTGTGCGCATGTTGCGCAATTCCCGAAACCCGGTCGTTATTTTGGGCCGTGGCGAGATTACCGTCGCCCTTAAAGTACGCGCCCATCGTGTTTCAGCTGGCGCAAAAAGCAAGATCGAAGCTGCTGGTGGCTCGGTCGAGCTGATTGAAGATTAATTCCTTCTCAGGAGACCACCCTTATGAAAAACACTTGGTCAGCCTGGCGCTATCTGTGGAAATCGGAAGACATTCGTCGTATGCTGGTCATGACCATATTGTTATTGGTCATTTATCGGCTGGCGGCGAATGTTCCGACCCCGGGTATCAACGCTACTGCGCTGAAACAAATCCAACAGCAGTTGGCCTCAAGCGGAGGAAACTTTTTTAGTTTTCTTGATCTGCTCTCGGGCGGTACGGTTTCGCGCTTTTCCCTGCTTTCAATGGGTGTCTATCCCTACATTACTGCCCAGATCATTATCCAGTTGCTGATCCCGATCATCCCTGCACTACAGAAACGGATGGAGGAAAATCCTACCGAAGGTCGCAAATGGATGGAGAAGTGGACCTATTATCTGACTGTTCCGATGGCAGCTCTTTCGGCAGTTGGACAGATCAACATCTTTAACTCACTGGTCACGGGCACCCCGGTGCTTGATTTTGGCTTCACTGCCGATAAGATATTGCCGTCAATGACGGCTTTGTTGGCCATGATCGCGGGAACACTCTTTGCGATCTGGCTGGGTGAGCTGATCTCTGAATATGGTATTCGCGGTCAGGGTCTTTCGTTGATCATCTTTGCGGGTATCGTTGCTCGTATGCCTGCCAACATAGCCCAAATTATGGCGGATGAGCAGAGTCGTTGGATTATGTTGACTCTCATGATTGTCATCATCGTTCTGACCATCTTCGCTATCGTTTATGTGCAGCAAGGTCGCCGAAATGTCCCGGTGATGTACCCCGGACGTCGTGTGGGCAATCGCATGTCGATGCCAGTGAAAGCCTCCTTGCCATTGATGGTCAATATGTCCGGCATGATCCCGCTCATCTTTGCGAGCGCCATCCTGCAGTTCCCGGCGATCTTGGCCTCATATTTTATTCGCAATGCGAATGTGGGTGTCGCGAATTTTGCCCTCGGTGTTCAGAACACTTTTGGCGGAAACTCGGCCACATATTGGATACTATACTTCTTTATGGTGGTGATCTTCACCTTCTTCTATACAGACGTATTGTTTGCCCAACAAAATTACGGCGAAAACCTGAAACGGGTCGGCGCTCAGATCCCGGGTGTCAACCGTGGTGCGCCCACCCAGAAGTACCTAACAAAAGTTCAACGCCGCATCACCTTACCTGGAGCCTTATTTTTGGGTTTGGTCGCTATCCTACCTTTTGTGATCAGCATGTTATTGACCGCTATCGGCATTGGCTCTGGAGCTTCATCTGCCGGTTTATTCCTGGTCTCTTCGTCAGGCTTATTGATCGTGGTTGGTGTAGTTCGCGATACTTTCTCGACTATTGATGCCGAGTTAAAGCTGCATGGTTATCAAGATTCTATCCTGGTCAGGTAGAGAAGAGTCCGGACATGCCCACATACATTGTTCTTTTGGGTCCACCTGGGGCAGGCAAAGGTACGCAGGCTGAGATACTTTCTGAAAGGTTCAACCTTCCGCACATTTCATCCGGTGATATCTTTCGCGAGAACATTAAAAAAGATACAGATCTGGGCAAGCTGGCACAAACTTTCATGAGCAAGGGTGAGCTCGTCCCTGACGATTTGACTATTGCCATGATTCGAGAACGGTTTTCACGTCCTGATTGTGAGTTGGGCGCCATCCTGGATGGTTTTCCACGTACACCCACTCAGGCTGATGATCTTGAAGTAATGCTGAATGGTTTTGGCGGTAAAGTGGATCTGGTACCATTTATCACTGCGCCAGCCGAGGCATTGATTGAGCGTCTGGCTGGTCGTTGGACCTGTCGCGCACATGGGCATATTTTTCATGTGCGCTTCAACCCACCAAAACAGACCGGTATTTGTGATTTTGATGAATCGCCGCTTTTTCAGCGGGATGATGACAAGGCTGAAACGGTGACTCATCGAATAGAAGTGTATCAGGCACAGACGGCGCCGCTGATCGAGTATTACCGGCAGCGCGGCTTATTGGCAGAGATCAATGGGTTTGCTCGCATCGAAGAAGTTGCGGCTCGACTGAAATCTGCACTCAAGAAATAGGAATTACTGGTAAATTTATGGACTGGGCTCGTCAGGTTAATATCAAAAATCCAGCAGAAATAGCGATTATGCGTGAAGCTGGACGCATCAACGCCACCGTTCTGGCGGCCGTCCATGAAAGATTAAAACCCGGTGTTTCCACCGCCGACCTCGACGCGGCTGCCGAGGAAGTGCTCAAGAAATACGGGGCTGTCTCACCCTTCAAAGGCTACGGTTACCCGCCGTTCCCCAACTCCATCACCGTCAGTATCAATGAGGAATTGGTGCATGGGATCCCGACCTCGAGTCGGAAGCTAAAAGAAGGTGATCTCGTTTCAATCGATTGCGGGACATTTTTTGAGGGCTACGTGGCTGACTCGGCATTTTCCGCCGGGGTGGGAGAAATCTCTGCTAAGGCTGCGAAATTGCTTGATGTTACCGAACAGGCTCTCTATGTTGGGATCGCCAAAATGCGATCTGGCAATCGAACAGGCGATATCTCTGAGGCGATACAAAAGTACGTTGAAAGCCATGGTTTTCAAGTTACTCGCGAATATACCGGTCATGGCGTTGGGCGGCAAATGCACGAAGGTCCGCAGGTCCCGAATTATGGGACGGCAGGAACGGGCATTCTCTTGCGCCCTGGCATGGTAATTGCGCTGGAACCAATGGTATTGGTCGGAACGCATAAGACCAAAATATCGGAAGATAAGTGGACTGTGGTGTCTGCTGATGGGTCGCTGACGGCGCATTTTGAACATAGCGTGGCCGTTACCGAAGGAGATCCCCTCATCCTGACTGTCCTTTGACCGGAAAAAGACACCAAATGGTAGACGAAAATGAACGAAGCGAGTATAATCGTAACTTCGGCTATTGGGGCACATTCGTGTGCCTACTGAAGGAGAAAGGCATTCATGAAAGTATCACCATCCATTCGTAAACGCTGCGCGAAGTGCAAGGTTGTTAAGCGCGGTGGCAGACTCTTCGTGATCTGCGAAAATCCAAAGCACAAGCAGAGACAAGGGTAATAAACTATGGCGCGTATTGAAGGTATTGACCTCCCACGTAACAAACGCGTTGAGATCGGGTTGACCTACCTGTATGGTATCGGTTTAACTCGCTCGCGCGAAATTCTAGCAGAAACCAAAGTAAGCCCTGATATCCGCATCAAGGATCTCTCGGAAGCTGAGGTTGCTGCTCTGCGCGAATACATCACCAAGCACTTTACGTTGGAAGGCGACTTACGCCGTGAAGAGCAGTTGAATATTAAGCGCTTAATCGAAATTGGCTGTTATCGTGGCATGCGTCACCGCCGCAATTTGCCGGTTCACGGACAGCGCACTCGTACCAATTCACGCACTCGCAAAGGCCCCAAGAAGACTGTGGCTGGTCGCGGCCGTCGCCGTGGTGGTAAGAAGTAATCGTTGGCAGGAGAATTATAATATATGGCACAGAGTGTACGCCAGGCGCGCCGCACGAGCGGCGCCAAAAAAGCCAAGCGCACGTTATCTTCGGGGCAGGTTCATGTTTTTGCCTCGTTCAATAACACCATTGTTACTGTTACAGATACTTCTGGCAATACAATTGCCTGGGGTAGTGCAGGTTCGGCAGGCTTCAAAGGTTCTCGCAAGAGCACACCTTTTGCAGCCCGCCTGGCCGCTGAACAGGCCATCAAAGCAGCCCAGCAGATGGGTTTGCAGGAAGCTGATCTGGTTGTCAAGGGCCCCGGCCCTGGCCGCGAGTCAGCAATCCGTGCAGTTCAATCGATGGGGATCAAGGTCCGTTCCATCCAGGATAAGACCCCGGTAGCGCATAATGGCTGCCGCCCCCCGAAGAAACGCCGCGTGTAATTGTTTGGAGAGGTAAGAATAAATGGCGAAATATCTTGGTCCGGTTTGTAAATTATGCCGGCGTGAAGGTGAAAAACTTTTCCTTAAGGGCGAGCGCTGCTTTACCCCGAAATGTGGGTTTGAAAAGCGCAGCTTTGCCCCTGGTGTGCATGGGAAATCTGGAAGTCGCTCCAGGACTGCTACAGGCCGCGAATCCGATTTTGCCCGCCAGTTGCGTGCTAAGCAGAAGGCGCGTCGCGTCTACGGTACGATGGAGCGCCAGTTTCGTCGTTACTACGAAACTGCTCAGCAACGTCGCGGTTTGACCGGCTTGAATCTTCTGCAACTTCTAGAGACCCGTCTTGACAATGTTGTCTTTCGCATGGGCTTCTCATCCAGTCGTGCCCAGGCCCGCCTTTTGGTGAGCCACGGTCACTTTACTGTCAACGGTCGCCGAACTGATGTACCGTCCATGCTAATGAATTCCGGTGACGTGATTCATGTGCGTGACGGTTCCCGTGATACCACCTACTTCAAAGAACTTGCCGATGTAGCTGAAAAACGGACATTCCCGGCATGGCTTAATCGCGACCTGAAGAATTTTACGGGTACGGTATTACGCCTGCCGGAACGAGCGGAAATTGACAACAACTTGAACGAGCAGCTGATCGTCGAGTTTTACTCACGCCGATAGTGAACCGTAATGGTTGTGTGGCAGTCCTCTGGTTCTATTCAGGGATAAATTTTTGCCGCCGTTTTTGAACAAGGGAGAGGTGAACCGTGACCGGCCTAATGAATATGGTCATGCCCAAGATCGAGCGTGAAGCAGAAGCTCGAAACTATGGGAAGTTTATTGTCAGCCCGCTGGAGCGCGGATATGGCGTTACTGTTGGTAATGCCATGCGGCGTGTCCTTCTTTCATCTTTGGATGGCGCGGCTGTTTCGTCGGTGCGTATCACGGATGTGTTGCATGAATTTAGCGACATTCCAGGTGTGCGCGAAGATGTTATCCAGGTAACCCTGCAGATCAAGCAGATTCGCCTGAAGCTCAACGGCGTAGATTCTTCCCGCATGCACCTTGAGGTGCGTGGTGAGGGAATGGTCACCGCCTCAGATATCATCACTTCACCAGACGTGGAAATCATCAACCCTGATCTCTACCTCTTTACGGTCGATGACCCCAAGACCCGACTCGATATCGAACTTACTGTCGAGCGTGGGCGTGGTTATTCGCCAGCTAATGAACGTTCGGGCCATTTGCCTATCGGTGAACTACCGGTGGATGCGATCTATAGCCCGGTAAAACGTGTCAATTGGGAAGTGAACAACGCGCGCGTGGGCCAGAGTACGAATTATGACAAGCTAACGCTTGAAATCTGGACCGATGGCACAGTGTCGCCCGAAAAGGCTCTCAGCGCTGCTGCCAAGACGATGATTGAGCATCTCCGCTACATTGCTGGAGTGAACGAAGAGACTCTTTCTATTACCATGGAAAAAGAGATTTCTGGTTCACACCTGAGTAGTGAAGTGGCTGAAACCCCGGTCGAAGCCCTCGATCTTTCGGTACGTGTGTTCAATTCGCTCAAGCGTACAGGTGTTACTACTGTAGGTGATGTCATCGATCTGCTCGAAAAGGGCGATCAGGCTGTCATGTCCATTCGTAATTTTGGTGAGAAGAGTCTCGACGAATTGCGCCAGAAAATGCACGAAAAGGGCTTCTTGAAAGATCAACCGATTAATGCGGAGTAAGTCAAAATGCGACATCAGGTAGCAGGTTACAAACTTGGGCGCTCCAAGGGCGCGCGCATCGCCCTGCGGCGCACGCTAATTAAACAGTTTTTTACCCACGAGCGCATCACGACCACGCGGGCCAAGGCGCAAGCCATCCGTGGGGACGCTGAACGTATGATTACCGTTGCTCGCCGCTCTGCGGACGGGACAGCAGTAGCCAAAGTAAATGCGCGCCGTCTTGTTGCTGCGCGTCTCGGTGGCGGCGATGAAGTTGTCAGAAAATTATTCGACGAAATCGGTCCGCGCTTCGCGACCCGCCCGGGTGGTTATACCCGTATTCTGAAACTTGGACCACGTTATGGCGATTCTGCTGAAATGGTGATCCTTGAGCTGGTAGAAGAATAGGTCAGCATTTATCCCCTTGGTCAAAGCCCAGCTTTGCCCAAGGGGGCCGGACCTGATCAAGTGTCACGTTACAAAATTATTCTCGCCTATGATGGCACCGGTTTATTCGGCAGCCAGCGGCAGGCGGCAGCCCGAACGGCACAGAGTGAGCTTGAAAAAGCGTTGTACCAATTGGGTTGGCAGGCAAAATCTGTTCTTCTAGCAGGACGCACCGACAGCGGTGTGCATGCCTGTGGACAGGTGGCCGCGTTTGATTTGCAGTGGAAGCATGAACCCGCTGATCTGGTTAGGGCGCTGAATAGCTACCTGCCAGTAGAAATGGCCGTAAGCGCGGCTCAGATCGTCCCAGACGATTTTCACCCGCGTTTTGATGCTGTTTCCAGATGTTATCGTTACAGGTTGTATTGCCAGCCCTTGCGCGACCCCTTACGGGATCGATATGCCTGGCGGCAATGGCCTGACCTGGATGGCGCCGCACTCAATGAAGCCGCCGGGTTTATCATTGGTAAACATGATTTTGCTGCTTTCGGTACCCCGCCCCGGCCCGAAAATAGTAGCGTGCGAACAGTGATAAATGCCAAATGGCTCATCCAGGGTGATGAATGGTTCTTTGAAATTCAGGCGGACGCATTTTTGTACCACATGGTACGCAGATTGGTTTTTGTCCATGTGGTTGTAGGACAAGGTAAGTTTCCGGCGCAGAATGTCGCCGATATGCTTGCAGGCAGGCTATGTCTAATTCCGGCTGGTCTGGCTCCCGCAAATGGGCTGACACTCGTCAAAGTAAACTACCTTGAGTGATCAGGTGAAATTGTCAATAAGAAAGTATGTGGAGATACGACCGTGTATAAATCGTACTATCCGAAGGCCAAAGAAATCCAGAATGATTGGGTGGTGATCGATGCCGCTGGTCAGAATCTGGGTCGTTTGACGGCGAAAATTGCCGCCACCTTACTCGGAAAACATAAGCCGACTTACACCCCTGGCGTGCCGATGGGTGATTATGTTGTAGTCATCAATGCTGCTCACATTACTGTGACTGGCACGAAGACGACCGATAAGACGTATTACAAACATTCCGGTTATCCTGGTGGGCTGAAGTCGATTGTGTTGAAAGACCAGCTCAAGCAGCATCCTGATCGCGTTATTCATGACGCTGTCTGGGGTATGCTTCCCAAAACCAAGTTTAGCCATGCCATTATCAAACGCTTGAAGG
>CAZHWV010000165.1:0-8777 GCA_964536185.1 uncultured Anaerolinea sp.
CGGCCTCGGTAACGACCACCTGGCCAGAGTCAAGCGCGGCATAATATTCCATACCGGTCGAAACGGTGGGGATTTCAGGGCGCACCAGCGGGACTGCCTGGGCCATCATGTTGGAGCCCATCAACGCGCGGTTAGCATCGTCGTGTTCCAGGAAAGGGATCAGTGCGGCGCTGATACCCACGACCTGGTGAGGGGCTACATCCATATAATCCAGGTTTTCCGGGTTAGTAAAAATGAAACCGGAATGGAAACGGCAGGATACGCGATTACCGACATATTCGCCATCGTCGCTCAAGACTGCGTTGGCCTGGGCAATGACGAATTTATCTTCCGCATCTGCGGACAAATATTCAGGTTGCTCGTTTGATACGTAAGGAACAATCAGGATTTCCCGATTGAGTTTGGCCAGTTTGCTGGCAAGTTTCTCGTCAATGCGGGTTTGCGCTGTGGCAATCACCACGCCATCGACCACAATGTCTTCGCGCAGGGCACGGTTGACGAGCTTGGGGTCATCAGAACGCATGAACTTGAGCACACGCCGGTAGGGCGTTTCGATGAAACCATATTCGTTCACCCGTGCAAAGGAGGCCAGGCGACCAATCAAACCGATGTTCGGACCTTCTGGCGTTTCGATTGGGCAGATACGACCGTAGTGCGAGTGATGAACATCACGAACATCAAAGCCAGCGCGTTCCCGGCGTAAACCACCCGGCCCCAGGGCCGAAAGCGTGCGCTTATGGCGCAGTTCCGCCAACGGGTTGGTCTGATCCATGAACTGGGAGAGTTGGCTTGAGCCAAAAAATTCGCGTAGGGCAGCCACGACCGGGCGAATATTGACCAGGGTAACTGGAGAAAGCTGTTCCTGGTCACGAATCGACATGCGCTCCTTGATCACACGCTCCATTCGGCGCAGGCCTATACGGAGTTTATTCTGGATCAGCTCACCTACGGTCTTGACCCGACGGTTGCCCAGGTGGTCAATATCGTCAGCGTGTTCTACGTTATTGTTGATCAAAATCATGCGCCGCACCAGGCGGATGATATCGCTCTTGGTAATGGTCCGGTGCGGGATCGGGACACTCAGGTCAAGTTTTTGATTGAGCTTGTAACGACCGACTCGTTCAAGGTCATAGTGGCGTTGGTCAAAGAGTTGTTCTTGTAAAAAAGCGCGGGCATTATCGAGGGTGGCCGGGTCACCAGGGCGCATGCGTTTAAAGAATTCGATCAACGCAGCCTGAGCAATGGTCTGGTTCCCGACAAGGTCCCAGGCCGGTTCCTGCCTGAGGGTGGAGGCAATGAACATGCGGTCAGGATTGTTATCCACGTCTTGAAATAAAGACATGATCTCTTCGTCTGAACCGGTCTTGAGCGGTGAATCAGGGCGACCATCGTCGATAGCAGCCAGCGCCCGCAGGAATACCGTGATCGGCACAGTGCGCTTGCGGTTAAATTTCAAAATGATGTAGTCGTTCTTGCGCGTCTCGAATTCCATCCAGGCGCCGCGATCCGGGATCAGCTTGGCCATGGCCAGCGAACGGCCTGTGGCGCGATCCAGGGGCGCTTCAAAGTAAACGCCAGGGCTGCGGATAAGCTGGCTGACGACCACTCTTTCGGTACCGTTAATGATATAGGTACCCTTATCAGTCATTTCCGGGAAATCTCCCAGGAAGATATCCTGCTTAATCGGCTCGGGGACATCCGCGCCAGCCAGTAACACAGAGACATACAACGGGCTGGAGTAGGTCAGGTCGCGCTCCACACAATCTTCAATCGTATGTTTTGGGTCGCCGAACCAATACTTTAGACCCCACTCCTGCGACTCCGGACCTCGACTCGGGAAGTAGAGTTTCATGCCCTTGTTGTAAGACTCGATCGGTGAGACTTCGTGAAACAGGTCACCAAGGCCTTCACGCTTTAGGCGCTCGAAGGAATCAAGCTGTATTTCGATCAGATTGGGGAGACGCAAATCAACAGAAATGCGCGCGTAATTTTTTCGGGGAAGAGCGGACGCCATCGATTGCTCCTGCTGGAACTGGATTCATCAGAAACGGAAAAACCATCATGCCACACAGCATGACGGGGAAACTTCATTATATCGAATGAATCGAGTAACTGTCAAGGAAAAGCCAAGATTTGGGGTTTTGTAGCAGTACGAAAGCACCTATACACCCGCCAAACTGGCATCGTCGCTTAGCCCATTCGATTCTATTGATCTTACCCCAGGTTGGTGATCGGTAAATACTCCTTCACCACCTGGCGGGCAGGCGCGGGTAATCGGTAAACCGCCTCTCGGACCAGCATTTCCAGCATGGCGCCCCCCAACACGGACTCAAAATGATGGAAGATTACTTCCAACAAGCGCGAATATGCTTCGGCAGCCGCTGCAGGCGAAGCAAAGAGAGTCTGGTCGTTGACGCTGCTCGCGCTGATGCTCAAACTCCAATCATGGGCGGTGGCCTTGAAATTGACATCCCGGATGATCTGGTTCAGCAGGAGACGCCCAATCAATTTTTCAAACTTGCCTAAAAGACTGCTGACCAGGCTGGAAAATGCATGGTGAAGCAGGTATTCTGTCCAGGCCAATGTCCGCGGCTCACTATCGTACAAAATAAGGCTATCATAGGTCTCCTTCCACCCATAGATTTCGCTAACACCGCCCGCAGAGTGCAGGATCTGATTTGTTGTGATGAACAGGGTGTAAGAAGGCAGGGCGCCTTGCCCCGGAAACAGGACCAGCGCTTCGGCCCTGGGCCAACGCACCTGCGCCAATACCGGGATCGGATGCCCCATCCATTCCCTGAACCACCCTTCAAGGCTGGAACCGTCCGCCGGTATAGAACGTACGTTACTCTTCTGCTCAACCAGGATTTTAAACATTCGCACATCCTGCGGGGTAAGGGCCAACATCCGTAACGAAGCCTTTGAGCCGGAACCACCATTTAAAGAAGCCAGCCAACCCAAGGGATCAAGACGCTCGCTGGCTTGCTCACCACAGTACACAGTTACCAACTGTCCGCGCACAAACAAAAGAACCTGGACCGCCTGACCAGGAAACTCCACTTCCACCAACCCGGTTTGCAGATCATTCTGGTAAGCCTGAAGGGATTCACCCAGCTTTCCAGCCTTGACGTCAGTATTTTCAGCAAAATCCGGAGAAAAAAGTCGATTGATCATATAAATTTTTCCTAAATCATATTAACACAGGCTTGAGCTGTGAAACCGTACAGAGCCATTTCAAGAACGTTTCAAGATATTGAGTGTTAAACAATGTGGTTATTCCATCCAAAATCGGCGGGAACGTTGTAGAATAATGGAATCAAATCTCACGGAGGAAGCATGGCAGAAACAACCGGTAAGCTGGTAATTAACGATAAACGCGAAACGTATGGCTGGGCAATGTACGACTGGGCAAACAGCGCTTTCAGCACCACCGTCGGCACTGTCTTTCTTGGCCCCTATCTGGCTTCCCTGGCCAACGACGTGGCCAAACTCTCTCCGGACGGCATGGCGCATCTGGGGAGCATCCCAATCGCCCCAGATTCTTTCCTGCCTTACTGTGTCTCCTTCTCCGTCGGTATGCAAGTATTGTTCCTGCCAATTCTGGGCGCCATCGCAGATTACTCGCACTTGCGCAAGCAGATGATGCAGATTTTCGCTACCCTCGGCGCGCTGGCCACCATCCTATTATTTTTTATAGCTGGCAACCTGTGGTGGCTGGGCGGTCTGCTTTTCATCCTGGCCAACCTTGCCTTCGGCGCATCCATGGTCTTCTACAATTCCTACCTGCCAGATATCGCCAGTGAAGATAAACGTGACAGCGTTTCATCTTATGGCTGGGCAATGGGTTATCTGGGCGGGGGTTTGCTGCTACTGTTAAACCTGGTTTTTTACCAGTTCCGTGAAAAACTTGGCATTCCAACCGGTTTGGCCGTGCGCATCAACCTGGCTTCTGCCGGCGTATGGTGGCTCGGATTTTCTTTCATCACCTGGGCGCGCTTACGTCCACGTCATGCTCACCGCGCCTTGCCGGCCGGAGAAAATTACGTCAGCATCGGCTTCAAGCAACTACGCCTGACCCTCGGCGAACTGAAACATTTCCCCGAAACAATGCGCTACTTGTTGGCTTATTTCCTGTATAACGACGGTATCCAGACCGTGATCGCCGTCTCGGCCACTTTTGCTGCCGCGCCCATTATCCGCGGTGGGCTGGAGATCGAAACCGGAACCCTGACCATCGTCATCCTGATGATCCAATTCATGGCCTTCTTTGGAGCCCTGTTCTGGGGCAAGCTGGCAGGTTGGATTGGCGCAAAAGAGTCGATCCTGGTCAGCCTGGTGATCTGGGCTGGTGTGGTCATCTATGCCTACAGCGGACTGCAGGGTGATACCCGCGTGGCACAGTTCTTTGTCTTAGGCGCTTTCATTGCACTGGTCATGGGCGGCTCCCAAGCTATCAGCCGCAGCTTGTTCTCGCAAATGATCCCAACCGGCAAGGAAGCCGAATTCTATTCGTTCTACGAAGTCTCGGAACGTGGCACATCCTGGATCGGCCCGCTGTTGTTCGGCTTGATGAACCAACTCTTTGGCAACCTGCGCCTGGCGATCCTCTCCTTGATTTTCTTCTTCGTGGTCGGCTTGCTGATCTTGCCCTTCGTCAACGTCAAAAAAGCCATCGCCGACGTGAAGAAGTACGACCTGCCAAAATAGCCCAGCGCATTGATCGAATCATAAAAAACTGGCGGTCTTTGTGACCGCCAGTTTTTCTTTACAAAACTATCCTGCCTGGGAAAACCCGAACATGGGTTTTTACCCGCTATGGCAATGAATTTTGCGGAAGTGTAAAAAACATCAAAAAGTTTTTGTCGGGATATTTTGACTGGTATTCCTGCAACCAACCAGCCGGATATAAAGTTTGCAGCGCATCCAGCGAAGCTTGGTCGTTAATGTTGATCAAGAACAACTTCGGCTTCTGAATTCCAAGTGTGCCGGCAAATTGTTCTGGCCAAATAGCATTGTCTTTATCCGGGAAGCCCGCGTTTAACATGACCAGGCGGCTATCGACCCAGTAAGGATATCCCACCAGCCAGGCAGTATCTTCACTGCCGGTCTCTTGCACAAAACCGCGGACAACCTCACCTATCTCACTCGTGTTCCAGGCAGACAGGTTGAAACCGGCTCGATATTGGCTAAAAACCAGGTCGTAGTTTTGAATGCCAGAAACAAACAACAGCAGGGTGAAAAACACCCAAGAAAAACGATATTTTTTGGCTGAGGCCGACATTGACTCGATGACCGTCATCAAGCCATCCAGCGCCAAACCAACCATCAAAAAGACGGGGATGATCACGGCTGCCGGACGATTTAGGGATGGATTTTCCCCAGGGAAAGCCAGCGAAAGAATGGAAGGCAGCATCAATAATGGGATCGAAACCAGCGTGAAAATATCGAACCAGTGACGCTGGCGTAGATAGCGGATGAGGAGCAACACGACCCCAAGGTAGAACAAGCTGGCTGAAATCATATCCAGGGCCGGACGATGAGGCACCGAAATGGCCCAAACTTCGCCATTATCCCAGGCAAACATCGTCAAACCATTCCACAAATTTTGCAGGAATATCTGCCAGACCGGACCTGGAATGGGCCGTTCCCAACTTCCCAGGCGTGTCATGGTACGAAAGAGCACCCAGGTGGGGTTTTCGGTCATAAAGCGCAGCACGGGTAAAAAGATGACGAGAGAAACACTGCCCACGGCCAGCAAACCCCAGGTCGCTTGAGAACGAAAACCTGAGGATTGCTTATGCAATAGATAGAGTCCAATCGCGATGACCAGCACAATCGGCACAATTCGAAAGGGACTATACCCATTCAAGCCCAATCCCACGAAAAGGCCGCACAAGACAAAATCATTCTGATTGCGTCTCTTCAAGGCGCGCACTAAATAGTAAAGCGCCGGGGCATAAAACATGGGATAAAACGGAAAGCGCAAACCAAAGCGGGATATGATATTGGGCCAGTAGGCGATTCCAGCAAAAACCATGGCAATCAGGCCGACCCGGCGATTGGCAACTTCTTTGCCCAAAAAGTAAATATAGACCAGCGCGAAGAGACCGGCGAAAACTGTTCCGATCTTAAGGCTAATAAAAGTAAGCCCTGTATTGAAAAACTCAATAATTGCAGCCGTCAGATAAAATTGGAAGAATTCCCGCCCCGTATTTCGGACAAAAAAGAGGGAAGGGATGCCATTCAAGACATCGCGAACATCCCACAACTTTTCTGCATGGTCACTGATCATTTGCGCAGGAACTTCATTTAACAGATAAGTGCGGAAGAAAAAGGAGAGGGCGAACCCCGCCAACACAACCAGCATCCAGGGGGTTACCTTGAAATCCCAATGCGGACGGGTGGCAAACTCTCGAACACGTTCAAACCAGTTCGCCTGAGGAAAACGCCAAAATGCAAATGACATGCACCCCAGCGCTAACAACCATAAGGTTAAATTAAGCTGGCTGAACAAGTTATGGCTGAAGGACAGAAAGGCAAAGAGACCCAGGCCCAGGGCAGAGAGAAACAACCTGGTGGAAAGCAGGCTGGGCTGGCCGGCAGCTGTCTCGGATGGCACATTTACCCAGGAGGCCAAAGCCCATTCGCCAGCCTGGTTAGCCCAAAGCAAGGTCCCCACGGCAAACACATAGAAAACAACGCCCAGGAGCCAATCACGCTCCGCGCGAGGTTCAAGCATCCCCTGGGCTACCAACCCGAGCGTAAAAGCTAATAAAGAACGCCACGGAAAAAAGACGGTGGGCAGATCGCCAGAATCAGCCAACTGAGCTTCTGAGAACTCATCCACGGGTTCCTGATCCATAAATTCAGGAAAGGGTTTTGACAAAACTTCGCCCGGCGAAATGAGGCTTTTTACCCAGTAACGGACGTAGCTTTTTAGAAAATCTAAGACACTCGGTTCCGGCTGCATGCTTTACCTTTTTTCCCGCTTCGCGCGTATATAACCCAGATAAGGAAGTACAAGGTTAGGATATGCGTTCACTTGATAGCCTTGCGCCTCCAAAAAGTGGATCAATTCGACATGGGTGTGATCCGCTACATGATCATGATATTCCATGACGATGTGCTCAATTTTTTCCAAAACGCTGGGCATAGCCTTCAACAAAATATCATATTCTGCCCCTTCGCAGTCCAGTTTCAACAAATTACAGGATTCTATCCCCGACCGATCAAAAACATCCGCCAGAGAAATGGAACGTACAGATAAGCTGTATTGGTTGGCCGAGGCTTGCTTCGCCGCGCTTTGGAATTGGAGCGGCTCACCGCTGCTCAAATCCAGGATCAAATTTCCACTTTGCGATCCAATTGCCGCTTCAAAAGCCTGGACGTTTGTGATGTCGTTTAATTGCAGGTTTTCCTGCAACAAGGCAAAAGATTCCGGAAAGGGTTCAAAAGCGAACACCTTGGTTCCGACAACGCAGGCCGAATACAGGGTATATTCACCCAACCCGGCGCCAATATCAATCACAGTCCAACCCTCTTGAACCGGAAAACCATATTTCTCATAGTATCGATCCAGAAATGTTTCCTTAATGCTCCAGATATCCATGCCTCCACGCAGCCTGAATTGCAGACCGGACTGGCGTAATTGAACGGTCTTAATACCTGGGGAGATTCTCTTAAAGAAAATCGAGATTACCAGCAGTGGATTTTTGAACCCGGTCAGCAATTCAAAGATAGAGTACAAGTAGTATGAATATTTACGCAGAAACTGAGCCATAAAAATCCCTATTTTCGCCGGGCGATGTAGAAAGTACAAACCCCATCGTCGCAAGCAATTGGCTCAGCATGCGGGCGTAAGAGCCGCGCCAGCCAGTTTAAATTCCAACCCGCCTGCACCAGGAGCCAACGACCAAACAGTTTGCGGGTGATCAAGGAAGGCAAACCAAAGTAATGCCCCCATTCCAAAATTGCCAAAGACCGTGGCGGAAAATAGTTCCAATGCTTTTCAACAACGAATCCGGCAGTATTGAGCCGTTGTTCCCACACCTGGGGGCCATCCAGGTGAACATGGCGGGCGATTTTTGTAAAATAATTACGATAGGCCTGCGCCAATAAAGGCATTTTTAGTTTATCGAAAACCCTGGCGATGGAAAGGTTGGGATTAAATAGATCATTGGGGACACAAAAAGCAAAAACCGCCCCGGGACGTAATACTCGCCTCGTTTCAACCAGCACTGCGTCGATATGGGGAATGTGCTCAAGTACCGAATTGCTGATCGCCGAACCAAAATAGGCATCCGGATAAGGCAAATATGCGCCATCGGCCTGAGTCAATAAGTCGTATGCGTCTCGTGTAACCGCCTCGCGGATAGGCGGCCACCACGGGTCGACACCTACTTCGAGTTTGCGCTCAAATGTCAATTCGGCAAAGTTACCATCCCCGCAGCCCACGTCCAGGGTAGGAGCGGATAACTCCACATCCTGGTAAAAATGCGATTCGACTGCGCGCAAAAAAGCGCGAAAATAGGGCAAGTCGCGAAGATGGGATTGTAAAAAGTCCTTATCAGGCATGTTAATTAATTTACTTTCGTCATGGGAATGGAAGAAAATGCAATCACAACGGATAGAGAGGAACCCTGTCAGACAAACAGCATATACTGTCATCACCCTGTGATTTTTCGAATTTTAGTATACTTTAGTTTCTAATAAATTTGATCCCTTAAATAAAACCAGCCTGCAATTAGCAGGCCGGTTTTATTTTTATTAGACGATCA
>CAZHWV010000166.1:0-4084 GCA_964536185.1 uncultured Anaerolinea sp.
AACACCATCGTTGGATTTTTCAAACAAGGCGCGGTAGGTTGCTTCACTGCGCTCCACAGCTTCCTGGGATTTTTTTCGTTCGGTGTTATCCAGCATCGCAGAGCGGCTCTTAATGAAGTTTTCCTCGTCATCGTAAATTGCCGTGGCATTAATTTCGATCGGGAATAAACTTCCATTTTTGCGCTGCAAGGTGAACTCCAGGTTCCTGACCTGTCCTTCCTGCTTAAATCGGTTGAATGCATCCTGGAATTTCGATAATTCTTCAGGAATGACCAGGTCAGAAAATTTTAACTTTCCAATCAATTCCTCTTTGTTGTATCCCAACCAATTTAACTCGGTGGCATTGATGAATTGGAATGTACCGGTGGCATCCAGCGAGTGATACCCGGTAGGGGCATTATCGTAAATATCCTGTAGTTCTTCTGTTCGTTCTTGGATCTTGTCTTCCAGTGAGCGGTTGAGCTCCAATAATTCCTGCTGGGTCGTTTTAAGGTCGTGAATATCTGTTGAATTCACCAACACGGAGATTACTTTACCGTTCGTATCATGTATCGGCATAAAGGTAGTCCGGAACCAATGCGGACCACTCTTGATATAGGAAATTGATTCACGGGTCGAACTTTTATTTTCATGGAACACAGCTTGAATGCTCTTCATTTGTAATTCAGCCACCTGCGGCGGGAAGCATTCAAACATTGTCTTGCCTTCGAAGTCCCCAGGTTCCCCTCCAAGCATTTTGGCGCCAACATCATTAAGGTAAAGTATTTTGCCTTCCTGGTCCATTGAGGTGACCACGGTATCAAGGCTTTCCATGAGCACTCGATACTTCTCTTCGTTTTCACGAATTTCTAATTCCATTTGTTTTTGTTGAGTGACATCGCGTACCGTCATCACCGCTTCGTCTTCATAGTCGCTGGCGACAACACGACCTTCAAATATCGACGGTTCTTCCCCGATGATCAGGGTGTATTCAATAGTTTGCAATGTTTTCTCATCAAACGCTTTATTGACCGCATCGGCGATTTGCCCACCGACATCAGCCGGGAGGACCTCCCCAACTTTCTTCCCAATGAAGAATTCAGGAGGCGCATACAATTTATTGGTTCGTTTTCCCTGATAATCAATCACGGTTCCATCCCGCGTAATTCTAAAGAGCATATCGGGAATGGCATCGATCAGAATTTTGTTGCGGTGTTCGTTGCTGACCAGTTGGGCTTCTGCTTTTTTGAGATCGGTGATATCAAACCCAAATATGGCTAATTGAGAGACACGCCCGTCCAGGTCAACGATTGGGTTGATGCTGTTGAGTACGTGGCGGCCAAGGTATGTATCCTCAAACCGGACCGGTTGGCGGGTCCGTACCGCTATTTCAGCCTGTCTTTTTCGAATAACGGCAACGTCCGGATGAAGTCTCTCAAAGATATTATGGTTCTTGAATTCTTCCCATGTAATTCTCAGCCGTTCCAAGGTTTTTGAATTGGCCATGATGCCAGTGCCATCTGGTTTGATGAGCAGGACTGATTCGGTGATCGCCTCAAGCAGCGCGCGCTGGGTTTCTTCGGTTTGCTTGCGTTCGGTAATATCTCGAGAAATACCGATAACCTGGAGCCGGCCTGCCTCATCGTAGGCCATTGTAGATGTTACTTCTGCGGAGACAATGGTGCCATCTTTCCGCAGCTGGTCAAGTTCAATTGGTAAATTCTCCACGGTTTTTCCCGCCAGGAAATCAGGCATATACTGTGCCAGAATGTTTTTGGCTGTTTCGTAGGCGGCGGGTGTCAGAACTTCATGCAAGGATTGCTGGATCACTTCTTCAGGTGAATAGCCGCGTAACTTTTGTACAGATGGGCTGACATACGTAAATTTTTGAGTCTCGACGTCCATGACCCATATCACATCACTCGCATTTTCAGAGATCAACTCGTAATTTTGATTAGCCTTGTACAGGGCTTCCTCTGCCAGGTGGCGGCGGGTGATATCTTGCATCGTTCCCGCAGTCATAACAGGTTGATCTGAACTGTTACGAATGACATTGCCTTTCGAATTGATCCATTTTATTTGACCTGCCGAATCCAATATCCGAAATTCAACATCAAACGGGATTCTTGAAGTTATTGGCTCTTCAAATGCCTGCGCTGTCCGCTGCTGATCTTCGGCCACAACACAGTCCAACATGGCCGCGATGGTAGGGACAAACTCGACCGGTTTTTTATCGAACAGCATATACATCTCATCCGACCAAAATACCGAATCTGTAAGCATATCCCATTCCCAGCTGCCGATTTGCGCTGATTGTTGAGCCAGTTTGTATCTTCCTTCCGATATTTTTAATTCCCGCTCAATTTGAATTTGACTTGCGCGCGTCCGGATGGCTTCAATTCCATAAGACAGGTCATTGGCCAATTCGATTAATAAGTCAACCTCCTCTGGTTGGAACGAGTATGGATCATGAGCGTATAACATAAATGCGCCGATCGTTTTCCCGCCCACATTTAACGGCAACGCAATCGAAGAACCGTACCCGCGTTGGATCGCTGCTGCGCGCCAGGGCGTAAATGTGGGATCGTGTTGAATATTTTGGGTAATGCTGGGACGATTGGTTCGAATAGCTTTGCCTGTAGGACCATTTTCACGTTCATCATCTGCCCAGGTGATATTGATGGAGTTAAGATAGCCTGCTCCGAAACCAAATTCTGCCACGGGGCGAACGGTTTTTTCAGTATCTTCTTCAGCGTAACCCACCCAGGTCAAACGATAATTGCCTTCATCCACGCAGATCCGGCAGATCTCTTGAAGCAGTTCATTTTCATTTGATATTTTAATGAGTGCCTGGTTGCAGGTGCTCAACATATGCAGGGAACGTGTTTTTCGATCCAGTACATGCTCTGCCAGCTTCCGCTCCGTGATATCCTGGTTGGTTCCAACAGATGACAACGGAATGGGACCATTCGTTGTCTGGGTAAATTTGATCTTTGCGTGAACTTCCAACCATTTTACGGTTCCATCTGGATGGATAATACGATGTTCGGTATTAATTGGACCTGTGGTCCCTTTTTCCAATGCGAACTGGTAGTCTCTTAAAAATCGTTGGAAGTCGTTGGGATGGATCCGGTCTATTATGTCTTTCTCCGTGACTATACTGGTACTGAATCCAAAATGAAGGCGGGCGATTTCATCCAGGACTATCATGTTCTTATCGAAATACTGCTGCCAGGTGCCCAGGTTTGTTGCTTGCAAGGCCAGTTCAATGAATTCGTTTTTTTGGGCTACTATTTCTGCGGTTTGTTTCAGCTCAGTGATCCGTCCTATCCGTTCAGCGACGGAATCCAACAACAGTCTTTCTTCCTTGAGGAACGGGCCTTCATCTTCCGGCCGGCATTCAATCAAGTAACCGATCTCGATCGATCCCTTCACAGCCCCATCCAACTTGATTGGAGCAGATTGTATCCAGGGAGTTTCTAGAAAATATTCTGTCGTAAAAGCTTTCCCATCGATCGTAATTCTGCCGCAAGAAATATCCGGGTACTGCCAGCTTTTCGGCAGGAAGTCTATGACGCGCTGGTAAAGATTGTCGAGTGTAATTTCGTCCGACTCGGAAATCTCGGTGAGGGCGTAAAATGCCTGTAATTCTTTTGCCCGCTCGTTGAGTCTCTGCTCGATCTGCTTTTGTTCAGTGATGTCCATAAATGCAACGCATACCTGATGGGGTTGGTCCTGTCCCGGAAGCAATTGCGGTTTGGCGGTGACATTCACCCAACGATATTTATTATTGTTTTGGGGGCAGATACCCATTTTGACGTTTGAAACGGTTTCCCCCGTTCGCGCTGCAACCATGGCCGGATGTTGCTCTTCGGTAAACCGCGTTCCATCTTCATGGATGCTATCCCAAAACATGTCTGTCAATTTTCGCCCGGCTAATTCCTGCGCTGATAATCCGAGGATCTGTTCGGCAGGTTGGTTTGCGGTTAAGATCCTTCCATCGGCAGATAGATAGATTACCCCCTGGCCCATCGTTGCGAGCAGTTGCAGTAAATCTTCAGCAGAGATACTTTTTTCTGGCTGGGATGATTTTTCTTTTGAGGGG
>CAZHWV010000166.1:4094-8729 GCA_964536185.1 uncultured Anaerolinea sp.
TGTATACACCTTTTCTTGTACGCTTTTCAAAATTATGTCAGATAAATGCTCTTGTTTTACCATTATAGTCATTATTGATTTTGATGAAGGAAAACGGCAGGCTGATCTTTCCAGCAGTTTTCTAGGATAAAAGCACAGACGCGATCACTCTGGATCTATGATCCTTTAGCCATAAACCAAGCAATGGTGAGTAAATACCCTTTATTATTGGGCTTGTTGCAGTTTCGCTCAAAGCATTCCCCCATGATGCATCACGGCGCCGGGAACTTTTTGCGAATTTGCGCGTCTTGAATACACAACCAAAAACCTAGGAGAAAAAATGAAAACCAAAACCTTATTGATTTGTGTAGTCCTGTTGCTGGCAGTTTTGTTGAGTGCCTGCGGCCCGGCCGCCCTGCCGCTTTCATCGTCTCAACCCGCTTCGCGCACGTTATCTATCAGCGGCGCTGGAAAAGTCAGCTTAAAACCGGATATCGCTTACATCTATGTGGGGGTCCACACCGAAATGCCAGGCGCGGCTGAAGCAGTTGCGGATAACAATGCCAAGACCCAAAAGTTGATCGATGCCCTCAAAGCAGTTGGCGTGGAAGCAAATGATATTCAGACTTCCAACTTCAGCATCTGGCAGAACACCCAATATGGCCCAGATGGCCAACCTACCGGGACAAATTATGCAGTCGATAACACCGTTTACCTGACCGTGCGCAAACTGGATCAGTTAGGTGCTCTGCTGGATGCCGCAGTGAAGGCTGGAGCGAATAACATCAACAGTATTCAGTTTGATGTGGCTGATAAGACCCAGGCCCTGAGTGATGCTCGCGCCGAAGCGGTCAAAACCGCAAAAATCCAGGCCGAGGAATTGGCCGCTGTAGCTGGTGTGAAATTGGGCGACATTCAGAGCATCCAGTATTATGACGCCTCGCCTTCGCCAGTCTTCGAGGGCAAAGGCATGGGCGGCAGCGGAGCCTCTGCCAATATGGCCGTGCCGATCAACCCCGGTCAAATGGAAATCACCGTTACAGTAACCATAGCTTACGAAATTAAGTAACCAGCGCAATCAGTTTGGCCATCAGGGAGCAGGTTTTATTCTGCTCCCTGATTTTTTCGTAAAGCAAGATCGAATAACACCACTTCAGTATTAAATCAAAGCCGACCAAGCGGGTATAATCACCCCAAAATTTGATTGGAGGAGCGCAAAATGCTCAAAGTTGGCTATATTGGTCTCGGATTGATGGGCAAATCCATCGCTAGAAATATACTCAAGGCCGGGTTCCCGGTTGTTGTTCATAATCGCAGCCGCTCGGCAGTGGATGAACTGGTCGCGGAAGGCGCTACCGCCGCAAATTCAGCCGCGGAAGTGGCCGGACAGGTGGATGTGGTTTTTACCAACCTGCCCGATTCACCCGATGTGGAGAAGGTGGTGCTTGGTTCGGGCGGCATCCTTGAAACGGCTCAAGCGGGCCTGGTTTTCGTCGATAATTCAACGATCAAACCAGCCACGGCGCGCATGCTCGCGGCAAAACTGGCCGAAAAAGGTGTTTTTGCGCTGGATGCTCCGGTCAGCGGCGGTGATATCGGCGCAAAAAATGGCACCCTGACCATTATGGTCGGCGGCAACGCGGATGCCCTGGAGAAGATCAGGCCAGTACTCCTGGCCATGGGCAAAACAGTAACGCTTGTCGGCGAGGCCGGGGCCGGGCAAGTTGCCAAGGCTGCCAATCAGATCATGGTCGCCGCGCAGATGGTCGCCATGGGCGAGTTGCTGGTCTTCTCACAAAAGGCCGGTGTCGATCCGCAAAAGGTGGTCGAAGCCATCAAGGGCGGCGCCGCCCAGTGCTGGAGCCTGGATGTCAAGCCCCCACGCCTGTTCGCGGGCAACCGCGGGCCAGGTTTTAAGGCCTATATGCAGGCCAAAGATTTGAATATTGTCCTTGAAACTGCCCGCGAATATGGCGTCCCCCTGCCGAGCACAGCCGAGAACGCCCAATTGTTCAATGCCATGTTGCAAATGGGCCTGGGCGAGCTGGATAATTCAGCTGTGGTGGCCGTGATCGAGATGCTGGCGGGCACCCAACTGCAGGTGAAATAATGGCCTTCTTCAAACGCCTGTGGCCTTCCATTCAAGATTATGCCCTGGTCTTCGTCGGAACTCTTATCCAGGCGATTGCCCTGCGGATCTTCTTTATACCAGCCAACCTGGCTTCAGGCGGAGTGAGCGGCGTCGCGCAGTTGATCAACTATTTTACCGGCTGGCCGATCGGCATGATGACCTTTCTCGGCAACCTGCCTTTATTCCTGCTCGGCTGGCGTTATCTCGGCGGAAAACGTTTTGCCCTGCGAACCGCCGTGGCCATCCTAGCGCTCTCATTTTTAACCGACGCGTTATTATGGCTGCCATTTTTCCCGCGCAACGGGCTGACCAACGACCTGGTACTGAATTCGCTTTACGGGGCAGTCGTGGCCGGCGTCGGCTATGGCCTGGTCTATCGCGGAAACGGCACCAGCGGCGGCAGCGATATTCTCGCGCGCATTCTCAACCATTATCGCGGCATTCCCATCACCCAGAGTTACCTGATCACCGATACGGCGGTCATTTTGGGAGCCGGTTTCATCTTCGGCTGGGATAAGGCCCTCTACGCCGTCATCACCCTGTATGTCAGTGGCTTGGTGGTGGATACGACGATGGAAGGAGCCGGGACAGTGCGCACAGCCATGATCATAACCACCGAACCCCAGGCCGTAGCCGAAACCATCATGAAAGAAATGGAACGCGGCGTCACTGTACTGGCTGGCACAGGGGCCTACACAGGCAAAGAACGACCCATTTTATATACCGTTGTCACCCGCTCGGAAGTGCAACTGTTAAAATCGATTGTGCACCAGGCCGACGCAACCGCCTTTATGGTCATCGGCGCAGCGCATGAGGCCCTGGGCGAGGGTTTTAAATCGTTTAAAAAGCGTTAGCGAAATCACCACACGCCAGCCCCCTGCCAAAATTCAGGTCATGAGCCAAATTGGCCGACTGCCCCGGCGATCAGTGTAATCTGCCCGAGATGGTAGGTGACCATCAGCAACAGCCGGCCGCGGCGAACAGGCTGGACAAACTTATTCCAGGCCAGCAGCATGTCTGAAGAAATAAAAAGAACCGCCCCAATGCTCACCAGGTAAGCGGGATCGGACAGCCAGTCAGTGCGAAACAGGGTCATCAATGCTGAAAACAACATCAGCGAGATGATGGTGGCATAGATGCGCACAGGTTCCTGCAACCGGCGCAGGCCCTTTTGCTTCAAGCCAAACAGGATGCGCCGGATGAGCGGCAAGGCTGAGAGTATCACCATGAGCGCCACGCCAAAGGTCATGGCGCTGAACGGCGGCGGGGGCGTGTTAAAACCGAGAATATAGGCAACGTGTGCCAACATGAAAGCTCCCAATCCGAACAGGAATAAATCGCGCCGTTCGTTGGAGATCATTAGGAACACATCCCCGGCAAGTGAAAACAAAACCCCGAGTCTAAACCATAAGAGCGGTCCGGCTGCGCCCCCGTTAGACAATAGCCAGAGTAACAAAAAGACCATCACGCCCGGCTTGGCGAATAACTCCAGCCTGCGCCAGGCTTTATAAACGGCGAACCATTCCAGGATGGCAGCCAGGCCGGTGAGCGCAAACAGGATGCTGGCCATTTTCTCCCTTTACTTTTTCTTTTTAGGCTCGAGTTTATACCCAAAACGGCGCATGGCGGATTCATCGTCGCGCCAGTCTTTTTCGACTTTTACGCGCAGCTCCAGAAAGACCTTGCGCCCGCTCATCGCTTCAATCTCCTGCCGGGCGGTGATGCCGATCTTCTTGAGCATACTGCCTGCCTCGCCGATCATGATACCCTTTTGCGAATCACGCTCAACGAAGACAGTCGCGGCGATGTGCGCGCCTGTATCGCCGCGCTCGGTGAACTCGTCAATGCGCACATTAACGCCATGCGGTACTTCGTTACGCAGGTGGATCAGGCAGGCCTCGCGCACCAATTCAGCAGCGATTTCCCGTTCATAAAAGTCGGTGATCTGGCCTTCGTCAAACTCCGGCTCGCGCATTGGCATTTTGGCGATCAAAGCCTCGAGCAGTTCGTTGCGGCCCTCACCGCGTGTGGCGCTGAGCGTGAAGACATCTGCATTTTTCACGAGATCAGCATAAGCCGCGAGTTTTACCGGAATCTGATCCGGGCTGACCAGGTCAATTTTATTCAGCGCCAGGAAGAGAGTCGGGCGCTTTTTCATCTGCGCCAGGGTCGCCGCGATGCGCTGATCATCCTCGGTCGGCTCAGCGGCGGCATCCACCAGCCACAGGATCACATCCACTTTTTTCATCGCATCCTCGGCCTCCTGGTTCAAAAATTCACCCAGTTTGTGATGAGGATTGTGGATGCCAGGCGTATCCAGGAAGACAAGTTGGTACGCGTCAGTGGTCAGAATGCCCATCTGGCGGCGGCGAGTGGTCTGGGCCTTGGGGGTCACGGCGGCAATTTTTTGGCCCAGAAAAGCGTTTACGAGCGTGGACTTGCCCACATTTGGGTGTCCGATAATAGAGATGAAGCCGGATTTTTTTTCAGTCATTTTTTCTTCCAGTTTACAACCGCAATGGATG
>CAZHWV010000167.1:0-1679 GCA_964536185.1 uncultured Anaerolinea sp.
CGTTGCCATCCAGAAACGGATTGGGTTGAATATCAGCTGTGATCGGCACGTAAACGCCGCCATGCTGAGAGTTCCATTCCCTGGTAAGGACGATCAAGTTAAAGAAAGCTCGCCCGCTCTCCAGGTAAATTTGATGCTGACTGTTCCTGGCTTGTAAGACATTCCAAATCCCCGAAGCGGCAATAATCAACGACCAGATGGCTATACTGACTGCGATGTAGGGTTTTGTCTTGTTTAGCATCACTCACCTATCTGTGCAAATTCCTGAATTGCGCATTATTCGACGTTGTTGTAACCTGGACCAATTTTACCTACCCATCCCAGGGTAGACTAAGCGTAAAGCGACTGCCAGCGCCAAAGCTACTCTGCGCTTTAATACTGCCGCCATGCAAATCGACCAGGCGCTTGACAAGCGCCAGTCCTAATCCGGTGCCGTTATATTGTCGCTCCAGGCTGGCGTCCAATTGGACAAAGCTCTGAAAAAGACGCGGCAAATCTTCAGAGCGAATACCGATGCCTGTATCCCAGACCGTGATATGAGCCAGGTGATCTGCCGGGGAGCCAGAGACATCAATACCAAAGCTGCCGCCTGGCGATGAGAATTTAACAGCATTACTGAGCAAGTTAGCCAACATCTGTTTCAAGCGCTGCAAATCTGCTAGTAAAATGATGGAAGACGGAGTCATGGTGAAACTGGCATGCAGTTTTTTCTGGTTGGCCTGAGCGGAAATCGCCTGTAAGCTGGCTTTGCAGACCTGGTCTAACTGGCACGGACCAAAGCGCAAGACCAATTGCCGAGCTTCGATCCTGGAAAGATCCAGCATGTCATTGATCAAATCCAGTAACTGCCGTCCGCTGGCAGCGATATGCTTCAGGGCGGCTAATTGTTTTTCACTTAACTCTCCGTAAGTCTGTAATTGCAGCACCTCCGATAGCCCGAGGATACCGGTCAGGGGTGTGCGCAGTTCGTGGCTCATACTGGCTAGAAATTCATCTTTCAGCCGCGCAGCCTTTTCAAGCGCCAGGTTGGCGGCCTTCAAATCGGCAGTACGCTCAACCACGCGCTGCTCCAGCCGGTCGCGGGCTTGGAGCAGCTCAATTTCAGCTTGTTTGCGCGTGGCTAGCTCCTCCTGGGCTGTTAAAAAGAGTTGGGCATTCTCAATCGAAACAGCTGCTTGATTGGCAAGAGTAGTCAACAGGCGTTCATCTTGTTCAGTAAATGCATTTTCATCATTGCTTTCCACACTGATGGAACCAATTATGCGCTCGCCGGTGCGCAGAGGCACATATAACCCAGAGAGGACATCCGGATGGGTTTCAATATAACGGCTATCTTCCCTAACTCGTGGGCAGCGAACGGCCTGCCCATACCGGTAAACCCAACCGCTCAAACCTATTGCTCTTTCGGTGATGGCCTCGCTGAGGATTTTTTCCTGGATACTTAATTCATCCGGACCCAGCCCAGGCTGATTTACAGCCAATAGTTCCAACTTTCCCGTCTTGACATTGAAGAGGCGGAAAGTAATGTGAAACCAATGGAGCTCACTCTGCAGAATCTCAATGACTTCACTGGCAATTTGCTTTGGTTCCATCAATCGGTTAATTGCCAGGCTATTCTGATATAGTACTTCCAGTTCAGAAAGATGGCGTTGAGTGACTGCCTCGGCCTGTTTGGCCTC
>CAZHWV010000167.1:1689-8669 GCA_964536185.1 uncultured Anaerolinea sp.
ATGTCGTGTATCACCCCTTGCCAAAACAAAGCTTGCCCATTTTCGTCCCGGATCAGTGCAGCTTCATCACGCAGCCAAACCGTGCGCCCGTCGCGAGTCACCAGCCGGTATGTCATGCGGAAGGGCTCGCCGGTCCGGTTGGTTTCTTCATTCACAGAATAAAACAATTCCAAGTCATCCACATGGATAATTTTTTTCCAAAAATACGGATCTGCCAGCCACTCTGAAGGCTCAAAGCCAGTCAGTTCCTCAATTTGCGGGCTCATGTAAATGATATTGCCTGGTTCTTCCGCCAATTCAGTATAGACAATAGCCGGCATCTGTTCCACCAAACTACGTAACCTGATCTCTGCCTGGCGTAGTTTTTCTTCTGTGCGTTTTCGCTCACTAATATCCTGGATTGAGATGATTACCCTGGAAAGGTCTTCTTCATGACCGCTGACCACAGCCCAGTTCAGGCTAATATCAATCCGCTCGCCCTTCAACGTGTAATTGACCGTCTCATATTCGAAATTGAAACGACCTTCGGCGATCATCACCAATTCATCTTCAAACGGATCAATCAATTCCTGTGGAATAATTTTTGTCAAATTTAAAAGCAATTCAGCCTTACTGCCGGCCTTATATAGATCCAGAGATGTCTGATTTGTATCCAGTACCTTCGCCTTCGCAGCACACTTTCGCACATCTCGTGGGTGTGTCGCAAAATACGCACGAAAATCTTTTACACCCTTCGCGCGCAAGGATTCGATATATTTCTTAACCCCAGAATAATCTTCTTCCCATAAGGAATTAGGTGAGTTTTCAAAAAGGACGCGGTAACGAGCCTCGCTTTCACGGACCCTCTGCTCAGACAAGCGGTATTCATCGCGCCTGCGGGCTTCGGACAGCTCGCGCGCGACCACCGGCGCAAGCCGGGTGAGATTATCCTTCATCAGGTAATCATGCGCGCCAGCCTTCATCAATGCCGCAGCCGTCTCTTCGCCGATCGTACCCGAAACAGCGATGAAAGGAATATCCCGTCCACTTTTCTTTAACAAGGCCAGGGCAGCTGGAGCATCGAACTGAGGTAACTTAAAATCTGAGATGACGACATCCCAGGTCGCCCCTGTCAGCGCTGCTTCCATGCCACTGCCGGTCTCCACGCACTCAGACATAACTTCATAACCCGCTTTTGTCAGCTGGCGCAAGATCAATTCGGCGTCACTTTCAAAGTCCTCGACAATCAGGACACGCAGTGAATTGGACATAGAAACCTTAAATAACGATTGGGTTATCCAATAGATGGCGGCGGCACATTAATCACCAGCCAATACAAACTCAGGTGTTTGATGGCTTCGGCAAACTGTTTAAAATCCACCGGTTTGCGAATATAACTATTGACACCCAAATCATAACAGGCCGCCAGGTCCTGTTCTTCCTTGGATGAGGTCAGGATCACGACCGGAACGCGGTGTGTAGCTTTGTTTTCACGAATACGCTTGAGCACTTCCAGCCCATCAATGACCGGCAGCTTGAGATCCAAAAGAATTAGCGTTGGCAGGTGGGCCGGATTCCGGCCAGCGTACTGGCCAGAACAGAATAAATAATCCAAAGCTTGCTGTCCATCATCGGCCACCACCAATTCATTGGTGATATGCTCCTTTTCGAAAGCGCGGATGGTCAGATCAATATCGCTCGGATTGTCTTCAACCAACAGGATTGTTTTTGAATTCAATTGGCGGTCTCCAAAGTGAAATAAAACGTTGCGCCCATATCCGGTTTTGAATCAGCCCAGAGCTGGCCTCCATGCCGGTTGATGATGCGTTGAACCGTAGCCAGGCCAATACCCGTACCTGGAAACTCGCTCTGTTTATGCAAACGTTGAAAGGCTCCGAAAAGTTTCTTTGCATATATCATATCAAATCCGACGCCGTTATCACGCACGAAAAAAACAAGTTTACCATTTTGTAGGGTTTGGCCAAATTCAACCTGCGAGAGCAGGCGCGTACTCGAAAATTTGCATGCATTGTTGAACAAATTTCCAAGCGCAATCTCCAGCAGATCTCTATCACACTGCGCAACCAGTCCTGGCTGGATGGTAAATTCAATTGTACGGCCGTCCTGGGTTTCCTTCAATCGCTCGACAATCACCTGGGCCAGGGCAGATATATCTACCGGCGCGAAGCGCATTTCGCTGCGCGTCAGGCGCGAAAGCTGCAGAAGATCGTCGATCAAACATTCCATCCGTTGGGTCTCACTGCGCACCCGCGCCAGGTACTTATGTCCTTGCTCATCCAACTGCGCGCCACAATCTTCCAACAATGCCAGGCTCCAGCCATCGATACCACGCAAAGGCGCGCGCAAGTCATGGGAAACCGAATATGAAAAAGCTTCGAGCTCAAGGTTGGCAGCCTGGAGTTGGGCAGTGCGTTCGGCCACGCGCTGTTCAAGCTGCGCATTGAGCTTTGTGATCTGTTCTTCGGCCAATTTTCGCGTGGTGATGTCCTGGATCGTACCGATCATCCGAACAGGCGCGCCATGCTCATCAAAAAGCAATTCCCCGCGCCCCCATACCCAGCGCACTTCGCCATTTTCTGCCCGGACAATGCGATATTCTTTATCAAAAGGTTGTTTTTGCCCGATCACAAAATGGGTAAAATACTCCAGCATCGCCGCGCGATCATCCACATGGATGTTGTTATTCCAACTCTGCACGTTTTTTTCGGAAAAAGGCTGGATTCCAAAAATATCATCCAGCACATCCGAACTAGCCCAGCTATCAGCTGCTATCTCCAAAATATAAGAGCCAATCTGGCCAACCCTCTGCGACTCGCGTAACCAGAACTCACGCTCCTGCAGGGCTTGTTGAGCTTGTTTTCTTTCTGAGATATCCATGAATTCCATCAGGATAGACTTTGGGTTGATCTGATAAATGTGTATATCCCAATAATCGTTCAGCCGTTCACCGCTGCGTTGGATCTCGAAAGCCTGCGGTCCAATTTCTCCACGCGCAACTTTTTTGAATGTTTCCGGGTAATCGCTGCCAGCCAGATCCAGGAAAGCCTCTTCAAGCACTCTACCCAGAAGAGCCTGGTGCGAAACCCCAACGATACGATCAGCAGCCGGGTTTGCATGGGTCAAGATCAAGCGGTCATCGCTTTCAAGGTTAAAAAAACACATTGCGGTCGGTGAGGACTCGACCACACTGCGGAATTTTTGCTCTGATTCTCTTAGCGCTTCTTCGATCCGTTTTTTTTCATCGATATCGCGCGTGATAGAAAGGATATGCGGGATATCATCAAGCATGATGACCCTGGCGGACATCAGCGCCGTCACCAGGTGGCCATCCTTGACCATGAACTGCGCCTCCAGGTTGTGTACCTCTCCGTTTTGGCGCAAACCAGCCACCAGTTTCGCGCGATCAGCCGGGTCGTACCAGATATTAATTTCAATAGAGGATCTACCGATGACATCCTCGCGCGTATAGCCGGTCAGGGCTGTGAAGCCATCGTTGATATTGACATAAACCCCATCCGCCAGGCGGTTAATATTGATCGAATCCGGGCTGGTATGGAAAGCCAAGCGGAAGTGTTCTTCGCTGGCACGGAGGGCATGTTCGGCTCGCTTCCGTTCGGTCAATTCTTGCTGCAAAGCTGAGAACAAGCGCGTGTTCTCAATGGCGATGGAGGCCAAACGCGCAAACTGCACCAACAGGTCCAGGGCTTCTGGACCAAAACTGCGGGTAGTAGGTTGCGCATATGCCAAACTCAACACGCCAACCACGTTTCCTGCAGAATACAGCGGAACGCCTGCTACCGCGCCCAACTTGCCGGATTGGTATTTGCCCATACGCCCGCGCCAAATATCATAATCGTCGATTATGAGCGGTTGACCGGTTTGCCAAACCACACCGGCCAAGCCTTCGCCCAGGTCACTTTCGATCAGAAGCGAATCGCTCAGCGCGCCGAGACCTACCTTCGGGATGAGACGCTGAGTACTCGAGTCCACCAAGTCAAGACTTCCTGATTCCGTGCCCAACAACAGCCCGGCGCGCCTGACAATGTTCTCGAGCAAGGTTTGCAGGTCGCGCTCGGAAATCAGTTCCAGGGTAGTTTCCTGCAAGGCTGCCAGAACCTCGTTTTTATCCCGAAGGGCTTCATCCAGGCGTTGGCGCAGTTGTGCTTCTTTTTTGTGGGCGGCGATCTCAACATCCCGCTGGCGGAGCAGGGCCTGGATGCGCAAAAGCAAGGCGCGGTTGGTGATTGGACGCACAATAAAACCATCCACACATGGCGGCAAGCCGGGATACTGGGTTTCGCTTTTCTCGTTTAGAAAAATGACCAGGAAGACAAATTCCGGTTCCGTGAGCACCTTAATGCGCCTGCAAATTTCAACAGCATCCAGATCCGGGAGCTGGCTGTTCAACAATGCCAGCTCGGGAATTTCTTTGAGCGCCAATTCGAGCGCATCCTGCCCGTTTTCAGCACACAATGTCGCATACCCATTCGCTTCCAGCAACTGGCGGGTACTACCCAGGCTTGAAGCGTTTTCATCTACGATCAAAATCTTGGCTTTGGTATGCATGCATACTCCTAACCCGGACAAGCCGGAACAAAAGCATTTAATACCCAGAGGGGTGATTCGCCGGCAAACTAATGGTGAAGCGACTGCCCACACCAGGTGCGCTTTCCACGCTTACCGTCCCACCGTGCAGTTCTACCAATCGTTTTACGAGGGCAAGACCCAGCCCGGTACCGTTGTAAACACGTTCCAGGCGCGCATCCAACTGGATAAATGGTTGGAATAGGCGAGGAAAATCCTCCGGTTGGATGCCAATTCCCGTATCCCAGATGGTGATGCGCACGTAATCTGGGCTCTCGTACCCATTGACAACAATCCCCAGGCTGCCACCGCTGGGGGTAAACTTAACGGCATTACTAAGTAGGTCAACCAGGACTTGTTTCAAGCGGCGAACATCGCCGAGGACAATGACAGATGACGGATCGATCGTAAAACTGGTTTGCTGTTTTTTTTCCTGGGTTAGGGGCTTGATCGCATTCAAACTGGCCTGGCAGATCTCGGCCAGCGAGCAAGGCGCAAACGACAGATCCAATTTCCCAGCCTCAAGCCTTGAATAGTCAAGAATATCATTGATCAGCTCCAACAGTTGGCGGCCGCTGGTCTCAATATTGTACAAAGCCTGCAGCTGTTTATCATTCTGTATGCCATAAGTCTGCAACTGAAGCACTTGCGCCAACCCCAGGATGCCCGTCAACGGGGTGCGCAATTCATGGCTCATACTGGCCAGAAATTCATCTTTTAACCGGGAGGCATTTTCGAGGGCCAAATTAGCCACTTTCAGTTCGGCGGTGCGTTCATCCACCCGCTGTTCCAGCTTTGCATGCGCTTCGCGCAACTCGGCCTCAGCTGCCTTGCGCGCGCTGATATCGCTTATCGTTCCAAGCATGCGCAGTGCGCGTCCATCCTCTCGTCTTTCAACAACCTTGCCACGGCAGCAAAACCAACGCCATTCAGTGTCCTTCATCTGCATACGCAAATCGATGCTGAAAGCCTCATCGCTTTTAATGCTACGATATAGAATTTTTTCGGCCGGACGGATGTCATCCGGATGAACCAGCGTGCGCCAGGCAATATAGGTGGCCGGGAATTCGTTTTCAGCATAGCCCAGGATGGTGTAAAAATTTTTACTGAAGGTTGCATCCCCGCTCAACACCTGCCAATCCCAGATACCGTCGTTAACCGCATCAAGCGTGACAGCATAGCGTTTCTCATTCTCGCGCAGCTCTCTTTCCATCCGCCGGCGCTCGGTAATGTCGCGAGTAACACCGCGCACTTCCACACGACCATTTTTTTTATTTATATAGTAACTGGTCACGACCTCAGTCCATATGCTTGAACCGTCTTTGCAGGGTTGGTCGACTTCATTCACAAAGAAATGTTCCGAACTAAACTTACCCGCCAGAAAGTCGACGATTTGTCTGCTCATCATCTCCCGGACAACAGCAACGCCCTGCGCCGAAAGCGCCGCATCCACCGCTTCAGCCATGATCTCTTCGGGCGTGTATCCGCGTAAATTCTGAACAGAAGGGCTTACGTATGTAAACCGGTGGCTCTCGGCGTCCATGGTCCAGACCACGTCCTGGATATTTTCTGTTAGCAGGCGATATTTTTCTTCATTATCACGCAATTTATCTTCAGCCTGCTTGCTGCGGGTGATGTCCCGCAAGCTCACCAAACTGGCAGGGGTCTCCAGCCAGTGGAAGGGCGTATAACGCAGCTCCAGGATCCGCAAGCCCCCTTCCGGCAGGGCAATTTCAAGTTCTACCCCGGCGGGTAATCCCAGGTTCGATCCAATCAGCTCTGCCTGCGAGCGGTTCAACATTTGGCAGGCGGAATTATTGGCCAAGCGAACCAACCCCTGTGGGTCAATCACCAGCAAGCCATCGATATTGGCTGAGATAAGATCCTGAAGTTGTTTTTCCCGGCTGCGCAGAGCAACCTCAGCAACCTTCACGCGCAGAACAGCCCGGACGCGGGCTAACAGTTCGCGGTTTTGGACGGGGCGCGTAATGTAATCATCCGCGCCCAGGTTCAACCCGGTCACCTTGTGCTCAGGCTCGATCATCCCACCCGAGAGCATAATCACAGAAATATCTGCCAACTGTGGGTCGGATTTTATGCTCTGACAGACCTCAAAACCGTTCATATCCGGCATATTAATATCCAACATCACCAGGTCTAGCCGGTTTTTGTGCAATTGGTCGAGAGCCTTTTGCCCCGTCTCGGCCTGGAAAACCTGATAACCCTCGAAATCCAACACCCGGCGCATGGATTGGCGATTCAATACATCATCATCGACGATCAGAATTCTGGCCTGCCTATCCATGCTGCTCCTGGGGAAGTTTGGAAAATATGGTCATTGTTTGTATCTTCCCAAAATTTTGGGGTAGATGAAACGGAAGAGAACGAGTAAACTT
>CAZHWV010000168.1:0-8540 GCA_964536185.1 uncultured Anaerolinea sp.
ATTGATGTTTTTCATAGCTGCGCCGGACTCGTTCCGCAACGCTAGCACGATAATCAGGGTGGACCAACTGGATGACCGGCATGCCAATCAGGTCTTCCGGACAACAGGCATGAAATAATTTCACCGTTGCGGGATTGACGTATACTACTTTGCCTTCGGAGTGAATGCCGATGCTGTCGGGCGAAGATTCCACCAGCGTTTGGTAGCGAGCTTCGCTTTCGCGCAGCGCATCTTCTGCCTGCTTGCGCTCGGTGATGTCGTGAATAATGGAGAAAAGTACCTGCTTTTCCTGAAAAACGCTGGGGGATGAATACACTTCGACGATGCGTTCTTCTCCGCTGGCTAAACGGTGTGGAAAAATAAAATAATTTCGTTCTTCATTTAATGCTTTTTGACGTTCCGCGGCTACTTGCTCAGGTGGTAAAGTGTTAATTTCGTTGATCGACATCCCGCACAGTTTCGTTTTTGGATATCCATAAAAATTCACCGCAGTCTGGTTGGCATCCAGGATAGCCCCCGTTTTGGGCTCGATCAGCAATATGATCGCGGTATGTCCGTCAAATATCAGGCGAAGAGACAGTTCGTCAGGTGTAGATATTGCCTTGTCTTTTGGGGATGGCATCAGCTTGCTCCGTTTTGTTCCACATCAAAGACCACAGTACGGTTGCGCCCGGCTTGTTTAGCCGCATACAGGGCCTGATCGGCGCGCAGCAGCAAGTTTTCGACCGTATCAGTTGACCCAGCCCCGGGCTCGGTTGTGTGGATCGTTTGCGCGATGCCTATGCTGATGGTCAGGGTCAGTGGACCTTTGTCTGTATCCAGGCGCAGGGCGGCGATGCTGGCGTGGATCCGTTCGGCGAAAGGCAGCGCTTCCTGCGCGCTTGTGTGGGGCATCAGGAGGACAAACTCATCCCCACCGTAACGCCCGATCACATCGGCGCGTCGCAAATCAGAGCACACGACATCGACCATTTTCTGGAGGGCCTGATCGCCCATGGCATGTCCAAAGGTGTCGTTGATCTGTTTGAAATGGTCGATATCGAAGAACATCATCGAGAGCGGAGGCCGGTAGCGCATGGCAACGTCGAATTCGCGCTCGGCGAGCTGCAACAAGGAGCGATGATTGTTGATGCCGGTCAGATCGTCTATGCGCGCCAGAGCCTGTTCACGCGCAAAGGATTCCTGGAGCTCGCGGTGAGCGCTTTCAAGCTCGTCCTGGGCGCGGCGCAGTTCAGCTTCGGCTTGCTTGCGCCAGGTGATATCGGTGGCGATCCCGAGAAAACCAATAATCTGACCGGCATCATTTCTGATGGAGGTCACCCCAAGATTAACTGTTAAATGCGTACCGTCTTTTCTGATGTAGGTCCACTCGCGTTCATCCGGCCTGCCAACTTTCGCATACGCCACAAATACATCAAATCCCTCAACCGGATAGCCCAGCTCCCGGCTCAATTCCTGGCCTCGCGCTGTAACGTCCGATTCGAGATGAAAAATGGCGGGGGTTTGCCGGCTGACCAATTCTTCTGCCGAATATCCTAACATTCGTTGCGCGCCATTGTTAAATGTCAGGATGACACCGGAAACATCGGTGGCAATGATTGAAACTTGAGAGGCTGAGTTCATCATATTATTAAGCTGTATGTGCGCCTGGATCAGCGCTTCTTCTGCCTGCTTGCGCTCGCTGATGTCTTCAAACATGTAAAACCGCCCATAATATTCATCATCTTCACCGCGGATCTGTGTCGAAAAACGACGTACGGTGCGCCTTTCTGTAAACGCGATCTCATCTTCAACGACCACGCGATTATTTTCATCCTGCAGCGGTTTGCAGGATGCGGCAAAGGCAGGCACATCCACCAATACTGGCAAACAATCAGGAATGATGTCGTTGTTCTTCAGTTCGCCAGCCCGCATGCGATCGGCCAAATGCTGGATGCCCCAGATTTCGCAAAAGCGCTGGTTGAAGTACAGGATGTTGTCGGTGCGATTGTCAACAACCAGGAAACCCAATGGGGATGAATTGGACATCAACTGCAGCAGCGTTTCATGCCAGCGCAGGGCGTCTTCGACTCGCTTGTGCTCAGTGAGATCTGTGATGACCGCAATTGAGCCGCTATGCTGCCCATCTTGTTCACGTGGCACACCGGTAATCAATACATGCGCCAGGCTGCCATCCGCGCGCCGCAAACGCGTTTCGTAAGTGCCACTTTTTCCTGCCTGGCGTAGTTTGCCCTGCTCAGCCAGCGTTGCTTGATCTTCAGACACGGTCACATCAATGGGACGTTTTCCGATCAGATCTGCCAATTCGTAACCAAACAAGCGCGCATAAGCCAGGTTGACAAACTCAAAACGTCCATCCGCATCGGTGACGGTCAGCCCCTGTCCCATCGTGTTAATCACCTGTGTGGCAAAGTCACGCTGCGCCTGGAGCTCTTTTCCGATCTGTTTGCGCTCGGTAATATCTGTAATAAAACCGTGCCAAAGCGTTGACCCGTCCGGCTCGCGCTGCGGCACTGCGTTGCCGAAGAGAAAGCGGATTACGCCATCATCAAACTTTACCCGATATTCATGCTGCCAGGGGGATAAGTTACTTGCCGAAGCCTGAATCGAAGCGATCACACCGGCATGGTCATCCTGGTGAAGGTTCGCAAATACCTTGGATGCATCTTTGCGGACTTCCTCTGGAGTAACCCGGTAGATTTCTTTGATGGCCTCACTCGCGAAAGGAAAGCAGGAACTGCCATCCAGACGCAGTAGATACTGGTAGACCATACCAGGCACCCGGCTGGCAATTTTCTGTATACGATCCAAGGCCTCTTGCTGAACCGCTTCCGAGTGCTTGCGCTCGGTAATGTCATGTACGATGGAAAATAAAACTGTTTCTCCACCGTAATCAATCGGGGTCGAATAGGCTTCAACCTCGCGGATCTCGCCGGAGGCCAATTTGTGTTGGAAATGGAAATAGTTTTTTTGCTTTTGAAGTGCCCCGGCTCGTTGAATGACCTCCTGGTTGGGATCGATGACATTGATCTCAGCAGTAGAGATGGATTTGAGTTGTTTTTCGGAGTAGCCGTAAAACTGGCTGGCGGCGGCGTTTGCGTCCAGGATGCGACCCGATACGGGTTCGATCAACAACATAACTGCGCTGTGCCCCTGGAACATGCTGCGGAACTGCTTTTCGCTATCCAGTAATTTCGCTTGCTGGGCCAGCATCCGCCTAGCATTGCGTACGCGCACCAAAAGTTCGCCCGGCTCGAAGGGCTTGGAGATAAAATCATCGGCGCCGGCCGTTAACCCCTGGAGCATGTCTTCCTTGCTATTGCGTATGGTTACCAAAATAATGTAAGTGTACCCAACTGCAGGGGACGACCTCAGGTAGCGGCAGATGTCGATCCCGGTGACTTTAGGCATGTTCCAATCAGTGATCACGATCTGGATATCGTTGGAGCGCAGAATTTCCAGAGCGGCTTCCCCACTTTCGGCGAGTTCCACTTCGTACCCATCTGTGTGTAAGATTTGCTTTGCAATGGCTAATGCCATATCATCGTCATCAACAACTAAAATTTTCATCATAGGCCTCTTACTTAGGGTTCCATTTTAGAAAGCCTCGCGAAGGGGTTTGGGTAACTCGGTATCTTTGGTTCTCATCATTGAGGTCAAATCCCCTATAGGTCAATTGGATATTATCACAATTCCATATATTTCTCAGCGAATCGCGGGTTATAAAAATTACTTGGCTCTACTACCAGAGATTGTGAAGGAGACGAGCTGGTTAATGTTGGCTTGGTTACTGGGAAACCGGTTGTGTATAATTTTTCATATTTGCTGTATACTTTTAAAGCCGGAATGTAACCCCAAACCATTTTGTCCACACTTTAAGGTTCGGATGGCTCGAATTGTGTGTCGCTATCGATAATGGAATGATACGATAGTTCCGCAGGCTGGGATTTATTTGTCCAGTTACAGATTTTGGTAGATAGGCAGGGCTTGCTGGTTTGCACGATGTTCAAAAAAACATCAAGAGATTTATCGAGAATATTCATATGATAAGAATGCCATACGCTAGCAAGTGGCTACAAATTTTGACAGAGATCTATGGTCTTTCTAGATCAAAGAAACTCATCTTAAAAGCCCAGGCTCATTACGAAATGTTCCACATCCACTACTCTGGTCGATCGTATTCAAATCATCGGGTAATATTGAATACTCGGATTCTTCCAGGATTATCCATCTACACAGCTTTATGCGATGAGAATGATAATCAAGATAAAGTCCTGGATGAAGTTGAAAGTTTATTCAAAAGAACTTTTTTCACGAATCGATTACAAGGTATTCAGTTGTTAAATTATCTGCCAAACCCGTTTCTAATAATTAAGCCTGTACTGAAACTGATGACTGCAAAAGAGTATTCTCCAGGTTCGCAAGAAATCATCATTGATGATCCTGATTGTTTCGCGTTCAATGTCTATCGTTGTTTTATTTTCGACGTTCTAACATCCCACAATGCCCAGAAACTTACGCTTATTTATTGCAAAACAGATGACTGGTTGGCACAAGCACTACCCAAGATAAGTTGGCAGCGAACAAAGACATTAGGAAGTGGGAATGACTGTTGTGATTTTCGCTGGTGTCGCATCAAAGCGCACTGAGAGAAAGACGCCTGCTCTTGGGCTGTAGAAGTGCATGCGAAAGGAGATTGCCATAATGAACGCGAATAATGAAAAGCCCCGCTGGTTTTTTTATCCAACCTGGATCAATTTGGGCTATTTACCCTGTTTTTTTACCAACCTGCGCCACGGCAGCGGTGTTAGCAGTGCTAATGAATCAAGTTGAACCAACTCAACCGAATGGTGCATAACAGCGTGGAGCGAAACGGTTGCTGTCCATTTTTGCAAGTTACAAGAATCGGTGCCCGCTGTCCAGGATAGGGTCTGCTTGAACTGGTGGATCAACCTGGCGCGATCTTGAGGTTATTGGGAAGGAATATACATGCAATTTACAAAAGCTGAAATCGAGACACTGCTAAACCAACCCGGCCCGCTGCAGCTCCAAAACGCTGACTTGAGCATGGCTAATTTGAGCATGGCTGACCTGATGATGGCTAACCTGAGCGGAGCCAGGCTAAATGGGGCAGATCTGAGCGGTACAAATTTGAGTGGGGCTAACCTGATCACAGCCAATCTGAGCGGTGCTTGCTTATGCGGGACTGATTTAAGTGGATCAGACCTGGTAGGGGCTAACCTGGTACGGGCTGACCTGAGTGGGGCTAACCTGAGTTGGGCTGATCTTCGCCAGGCCGACCTAAGCCAAGCCAACCTGAGTAAAAGCGACCTGAGCAAGACCAAACTGATTGGGGGGAATCTGAGTGAGGCTGATCTGAGCATGGCAAATCTGAGCGACGCAGATTTGCGCTGGGCTGACCTGCACAAGGCTAACCTGTGTTGGGCTGACTTGAGCGGGGCTAACCTGAGCGGGGCGAAGCTCGGCAAGGCCCAATATGACCCAGACACAAAATGGCCAGATGGTTTTGATCCAAAGAGCGCTCGCGCAATCTTGAAAGAATAGTGTCATCATAATAATAATATCCTCTCGATGGAGTGTTTCGTATTCCGGTGAAACCGACTTCCCAAAGATCTGCCACGTTCTCCAGCCCTCAGCTTTCGGCTCGTTGTAGCGGGCGGTGATAGCCAGGTGGGGCTGTGACCGAAAAACACAGTGGTGGTCAGGTCAACAATTGGATTGCACGCCAGGCGGGATGCTACCAAATGAGGGGGTTGAGTAGGTGATGCAAGCTGGTTACGGGAAAACTATCAGGATTGTGGCGTTGGACGCAGTCTGGTTGCGTTTAATGATGTGAATTAGGCGCTTAAGTTATGCTATACTTTTTATATTGGGGGTAACCCCAAACCCTGTTTACCCAAATTTTTTATACTTTAAGCATCAAAATGTCTATAAGGATGGCGGACCTAGGGAGAAGATCAGGCTAATACAGAGTTGAACTATAGAAAGTCAGAAACTCAGCCCATCAAAATTAACTTACTTGTTGCTCAAATGTGACGGAGGAGACGCATTGACTGACCATCTTGACCCAGCACTACTCGCGCCCATAGAGATGATTGCGCGGTTTATAGAGACCGGAAACGAATCTCTGCTTTCGGCCTTCACCGACAAGGGTGTAGTAATCATTGAGAATTTCGCACCGCATCTGTTCGAAGGAGCAGACGCCGTGAAGCGTTGGTCACAGGAGATATTGTCGTGGCATGCACCGCCGAGTGATCTTGTACTCGAGCACAGCTTTGGTCCCGTTCAGGATCTTAGAGTTCGCGATGGTCTCGCCTTTCTTTCCTTGCCCACGCATTGGACGATTTCGCAAAATGGTAAAAATATTCAGGAAGACGGCGGATGGGCGTTCGTACTTGTGCAGGAAAATGGTGAGTGGCGGGTCCGCTGCTATGGATGGGCCGTCACGCTAGTAGAAGAGTAACAAGTGCGTCCCTAAGTGCTGGCTGGTGCCAGCATAGTGGCTTTCTCCTATTTCGAGATCACAGATCATTCAGCCTGCGTAGAGAACCATCAAAGATGCTTCGATGCATGGGAAGGTGTACGGAAATCAAGTGTACAACCTGAAACACGTGGGCATTTACGTGGATGCCGAAGCCGAGCATTTGTTAGATATCGAGGTTTATCAGAATGTTGTCTACGGTATCGATGCAATGGGATTTGCTCTGGCTTCTGAACAAGGCGGGCTGTTGGAAAACATCCACGTGTACAACAATATTGCTTACGATAACCTGGTTGGCTTGTGGTTGTCAGCCTGCTGCATTGAGACACACCCATTCAAAGACATTAGCATCATCAACAACACCTTTGCCTATAATGGGCGGGATACCTGGGGCGGGGGAATTGGGATCGAAAATTTGCAGATGCAAAACGTGGTCATCCGCAACAATATATCCAGCCAGAATATTTATTCGCAGATAAGCGCTCCCCCTAGCATCCTGGCGGCGCTGACCGTGGATCACAACCTGACCGACGGGGATCGCGACCCCGAGTTCGAGTTCTACGGTGTGGACGACCTGATTGATGTTTCGCCATTGTTCGCGAACCCTTTGGAGGTAGACTTCCATCTGGGGTCGGCTTCCCCGGCGATTGATTCCGGCAACCCACTGGACGCGCCAGCGGTGGATTTCAATGGCGACTCTCGTCCCCTGGACGGGGATGGCGACGGAACCTCTTTGTATGATATTGGCGCATATGAGCTGGCGACTTACAGGTAATTCGACACGGTCTCGGAGAAAACAATGCCACTCCAAATAGCAGTGATGGCTCCTATCCCTGGTTCTGTCTTGGATAATGTGAAATGCAAAAGGACATTAACGGCAATAAGGGCCACCGTTGTGCTAGGACTGCCAGAGCGTAGGTCAGGCCTGACCTACGCTCTGGGCGAAGCATCCTTGACGGTTGTCTCCATTTCTTTCTGCAACACGTCTGTACGGCTCTGATTTCTAGGGCTGCTACTGACTACTCACCTGAACATTAAGTGTATATGTAGCGTTGCCGCGCGTTGGTCCGACCAGGATAGCATATGCGCCATCGGCGGGAATGGGGATAGACCATTGAATGGTACTCTTGTATTCTTCGGTGCCTGGCATGGGATTTTGGTCTGGGCCAATTATGGAGAAAGATGCATTCCCTTCAAGCGACGAGATGACGACACTCAAAATTTCGCCAGCCAGCATGTTCAGACTATAACGGTCACGCTCGCCGTTAATAACGGCTCCGTCCAGCGAGACATCCAGCGGACCCACTGCAAAGCGAATCGGTTTATCTACGCGGATTATTGGCATAATTGTCACGGGTGGCGTGTCGGATAGGGCTGGAATTTCCACATTGAGTTGGTAGTTGATCGCTTGTGCGGAAACCGAGCGTACCTCGATGTAATAGTCCTGGGTTGCCGAAAGCACACCAGTCCATGTTTGCGTGGGGGCCATTAGTGTGTACACTGTGCCGTCTGCACTCCAAATATAAAGGAAGGCGCTTTCAGCCGGTTCCGTGGAAAGGTTGACGATCATCTGTTGACCGCCCATCGCGCCGAGAACAAAGCGTATCTTTGCGTTTGGCCCCAGGTCGCCCGGAGTGTACCAACTGGTTGTATTAGGCTGAAACTCGATGCGCGACGCATCAGGTGGAGTTAGCGGCGGGATTTGCAGTGATAGCGTGTAGTTAATGGTTTGCGCAGCGACGGAACGCACGGCGAGGTAATAATCTTGCGTGGAAGGGACAACGCCTTGCCAGGTTGTACTCTCAAATGACTCTGAGGCCAACACGGTGCCATCTGCGCCCCAAACGGAAATGAGCACAGCGTTCGACGGTTCGGCGGTAACATTGACGGTCACTAGCTGACCGGCTGATGCGCCAAACACAAATTGCAGCGTGGCGTTGGGGGCAATATCACCTGGTGAAACCCGCATGGTTGTGTCATTGAATTCAATGCGCACCGCGTTCGCGTCTGCTTGCGGGTGGGCTGGGACAGGGCTGGG
>CAZHWV010000169.1:0-8473 GCA_964536185.1 uncultured Anaerolinea sp.
GAGCGACGAGGGTACACCCGGTCCCATCCCGAACCCGGAAGTTAAGCTCGTCAGCGCCGATGGTACTTGGAGGGCAGCCTCCTGGGAGAGTAGGTCATTGCCAAGAGGCTTTTTCTATTTTATTTCAACCTTGCCACATAGGCAAGCTAGTAGTATAATCTTTACGTTCATAAACCAGCCCCACTAAGACTGTAAAATTCGGTCAAGGAGTTGTGTAGGAGCGTTTTATTCTTGAAGATGTGCATACGTTCATCAAAAAGATTGCGCCTTGCCTCGGCTGTGTGAGTGGACAGTCGAGGTTTTATTTATTTTTATCCCCTTTGAGACGGGAGGTGATTTCGCATGACGCTCGTAGTATTACGTTCCAATGAATCGCAAGAGTCCTTACTTAAGCGCTTTCGAAAGAAGATTGTCAAGAGCGGTGTTCTCAGCACCGTGCGTCGCAAGCGCTGGTTTATCTCCAAAAGTGAACAGCGCCGCATGGAAGATAAGAAAGCTATTCGACGCCTTAAGCGGCGCACGGTTAAGGTCACCGAATAATTGACCGGAGGTTTGTATGGCGAAGGAAGATGATAAGTTAGTTGTTGAAGGAATTGTGATCGAGGCTTTGCCCGGTACGCAGTTCAAGGTCAAGCTGGAAAGCGGCCACGTTATCCTGGCATATCTTTCTGGTAAAATGCGTAAGTTTTACATTCGTATTTTGCTAGGCGATCGGGTGAAAGTGGAAATGTCTCCTTATGACTTGAGTCGTGGACGAATTACGTATCGCGCGAAGAAGACAAGCAGCGGCGAAATTATCGAAGAAGCAATTGCCTAGCCATACAATATGATTTAGCCATTAAAAGGATGCCATAACAGGCATCCTTTTTTCATGCTTTCTCATTGCTGTGCTGCCTATTCGATTGGGAATTGTGGAGTAAAATTTGGCCAAGGAGAATATGAGAAATGAAATTCTACCGGGTTATGGTCCTATTCCTTGCTGTTTCAATGATATTGAGTGCCTGTAATCTTCCAACGACCAGGCCAGCAGAGCAGACTAATCTAAACGCTGTTTTTACTGCCGCAGCGCAGACCGTGGAAGTACAGCTTACACAGAATGCTTTGCTGAACCCTCCCGGCGGTTCTCAAGAAACTATCGCTCCACCTATAAATCCGTTGCCGGATGCCACGGAACAGCCTGTGCCGCTAGTTTCTGTGCCAAGCAATACTGTGAGCCCAGCATTGGCAACGCCGACGCTTGAGGTCGGGGCGGCGACAACGACAAACTGTGATGCAGCTCAATTCGTGACTGATGTTTCTATACCGGATGGAACGCTTTTCACAGCAGGCGCCACTTTCACAAAAACGTGGCGGCTGAAGAATGTTGGTACCTGCACCTGGGGTCCAGCCTACGCCCTGGTGTTCGACTCAGGTGATGCGATGGGAGGCGCCAACAGTCAGGTCATAACCGGTTCAACCGCACCTGGCGCAATCGTGGATGTCTCGGTTAACCTACAGGCGCCAGCAACGGCGGGGACATATCGAGGTTATTGGGGTTTGGTCAATGCATCCGGTGCGCGGATCCCGGTGGCGGGTGCTTCGAATGGGAAATCTTTCTTTGTTGAGGTCAAGGTGGCGACGGGGGCTAGCAGCAACGGCACCGAAAACCCTGGTAAATTTGCTGTCACCAGCGTTGTATTTACAGTCTCACGCAGTGAGGCTTGTGCTTCTGCAACGGGAAAGTATCTTATCAACGCGACTATCACTACCAATAAAACCGGGATCGTGACCTATTCCTGGATCCGTAGTGACGCGGCGACCGAGTCAGTTAATAGCGGCACCCTATCTTTCGATAGCCCCGGATCAAAAACCATTAGTTATGAGTGGATTTCTATTCAATCCAATTTATGGGTTGATCTCTACATCGATAATCCCAATCACCAGCAGTTTGGCCGGGCGACTCTAAATTGTCCTTAAAACTTTCGAGCCGGTAAGCTTGGCTTCAATTCTTTACAAAAATATCCATTTGATTCAGCCTCGGCCCCGCTTAAGATATAATGAGGAAGAAGTATAAAACATGCGCTGTTAGTAGAGCGCATATTTCTGGAGGAAAAATGTACAGATTATTGAAACCAATCAAGCTTGCGCTCATATTGGTTGTTTTTGTGGGGTTCAGCGGTTGTACTTTTGGACAGACAATAACCAGCCCCACTGCTACTCCCGTGGATATAAAGGCTGTGATGACTTCGGCGGCCGCAACAGCTTTTGTCCAATTGACTCAAATTGCTGGGCAGGCCTCTCCCACCAGTGCACCCAGCCAGACGCTCACAAAGACTCCGCCGACCAAAACTCCCGATACCCTGCCTGTATCTGCTACACAGCTGTCCGCTTTACAACTCCTGACCCCCACGCCCATAGATGCGGCTGGTGGCCTTCCAAAAACAGAAACCCCACAGGCCGGTGGTGGCTTACCAGTCAGTACTGCCGCGCCAAGCCTTACACCCTTCTCCACGGTTATCGTACCGCTGGCAACAACCTCGGGTTCGGGTCCTGTCATTACTTGTTACAATTCTGCATTTGTCGCAGATGTTACCATCCCCGACGGAACCGTGCTGCAGCCTTATGAAAAATTCCATAAAATTTGGCGCATCCAGAATACTGGTACCTGCGCCTGGGATCAAGGTTTTGGCCTGACGATCTGGGCTGGTCCAGACATGAATGGAAGCCCTATTTATTTCTCGGATAATGACCAACCTGTTCAGCCGGGAGGCATTGTCGATTTGAGCATCGAAATGCGCGCTCCAACCCAAGCGGGTGATTACATTGCGCATTGGATTATGATAGACGATCAGCGTAACACCTTCGGCAGCGATCTTACGGTTTATATCAAAGTAGCCAAATAGACGGAAAAAATTCAGCCCCCCGCTCTCAAGTTGAGCGGGGGGCTTTGGTAAACAGGGGCATTAAGTTGAATGGGCCTACTTCAATACTTCAATTCGACCACATCTGGATCTGCCAGCATAATGTTGGAAAATTTGGTTTGCTGCGCCAGAGCGCCGCGCAATTCCCAAATGCCTTGCAGCAAGTTTTCGCCTACTTTCATGCGTCGCCTACGGATGATTTTCAACTTACCTTCAGCCATTATTGCTTCGATAAGTTCAAGTTTATTTTCTCTGGCAATATAGGTGATGTCATACGGGCGAATCTCACGCCCAAGAACATCTACCATCCGGTCAACTCGCGCAAATACCCAGAGGATACCGAATACGATCAGGGCGGCTATGCAGGCCAGCCAGTACTCGCCGAGCCCAATGGCCATCCCCAGCGCGGCTGCCACCCAGATTGAAGATGCTGTGGTAAGACCCTTCACCCGCCCTTCAGAAAATAAGATTGAGCCAGCTCCAAGGAAACCGACGCCAGTGACAACATTCGCGATCACGCGATCATCTTTAAATTCAAGGGAAAGCATGGTAAAAAGTGTTGCGCCAAAAGTGATCAGCGTGATTGTGCGTAATCCAGCCGCTTTGGCGTGCATTTCCCGCTCGAGGCCAATCAGCCCCCCCAATTAACACCGCTAACAGGAGTTTAAGCATGTCTTCATGGGATACAGGGAAGTAGAGATTCATAAAAACCTTTCTGGCGCGAGTCCGGGAGCAGCTGTTCACAGCTATTCCCGGACTCTTTTGTGAATGGGGTTATTTTACGGTTATGGAGTAATGACCATCTTCTCGGGTGAAGGGGGTGGTGCCGCTGACTACCAGTGTGGCATCCGTCAAGTCGACGTTAATTTCAGCGGTTTGGTCGGGAGCAACGGTGATGGTCTCAACCGTGGATGTGCCGCTTTGATCAATCAAAGCCAGGCGGAAAGTTTGCGGCAGGATGTTTTCCACGCGCACAAACCCTTCAGCTAGCCAGCCGCCATCATCGCTCTCGAAGTCGGTTGAATAATTTATTTCGGGGATTGAGATATCGTCCAGCATGAAGCCTTCGCCGTTGACAGCGGCGTCGGTAACATAATCGAAACGGATCTGTACTTTCTGGCCCTTGAATTCGCTCAAATCAACAGATTCTTCGATCCACCCGTCGGATATATCGTTATAGCCCCAACCGTAAGAATTTCCGGATGGGTTGGTGTCTGTGCCAGAGGGGGTTTCGAGAATTTGCCAGGTCTGGCCGCCATCGCTGGAAGATTCCAGAAAGGTGTAATCATAGTCAGTTTCCAGGTCATACCAGGTACGATATTTTAAGGTCAACTGACCAGAAGCGTTGCTGAAGTCGAATTCCTGGGTCAATGTCATATTGGATTCATCGCCTTTATTTGACCAGAAAGCTTTTTTACCTGAATAAGCATCGACAGGCAGCAGGCCAGTTTGCGTGGCGCCTTCAAAGCGCAGGGTGTATTTTCCGTTGCAATTGAAGCGGATGTAATCGACGCCGTATTGCTTGACCGTGCTGGTGAATGTGTCGGGACAATTGTAAATTGTTTCCGTATCGTATGCCTGGGAAGCTTCCGGGTAGTTGTGATAGACGAAGCGCCCGTCGTTAACAGAACCATCCAGTAGGTAGTTGGTGATAGCCCAATCCATAAATACGTCATCCGCTAGAATGGGCTGGCCGTTAAGTTTGTCAGTCGCATTGATAGATTTTAGGATGTTGTCAACGCTTTCCATCCCGTTTTGTGGATCAGTGACCAGTGACTTGGTGGCTTCTTCGCCAAACCGGTCGAGGAAATAGGTCAGAAACAAGAAACTCGCGCCATAATATGGGCCGTTTGTAGCAGTATCGGGCCCCCAATCGGTGAGCTGGATATCCGGGTCGCTTGTATATTCCGTATCTGCACCACCCACGTAATAACCGTTGAGCAGGACAGCCACTTCAGCGAAACCCTCGTTTAACCAGGATGTTTCATTGCGATCTTGTTTCCAGTGGATCATGTGTTGGAATTCGTGGGCCAAAACACCATAAGTATAAGTGTCGTCAAGCGGAGAATTATCGGCATTGAATACAAACAGCTCGTGCGCATTGGAGTATATGTGCGCGTCAGGATGAAATTCGTCGGGGGAAGAGAAGTAGCCAGCCACAGAATCGCCAATGCCGCGGGCGTAGACGAGATAGATGTGTGGGTCATTATCGACGCCGGGCGTCCATTCGCTGCCGAAGAATTCACGGTTGGTGGGATAGATTTTGGTTTCAAAAGTATCCACCAGCTTTTTAGCATCGGTCTGATTGTAGTTCACCCCATTTTCCACCCAGAAATAGGCATGCTCGGTAACATACTTCAAGGTGGTCTCGACCTGAAAACTCTCGACGCTGTCAGAGTCATCGTTGGTGAGCCAAAACGATTGTTTGTCACCTGTCTTGAAGGGGCCGCTGGGTAGGGTCTCAGGGATATTACATTTACCTTCTAGCCGGCAGGCTAATTCAAGCGGGTCATTGACCGGGACAATATTCTCTTCGAGCGATTTTAATGTATCCGTGGGAATATTTTCCACTGGAACACGGATGATCTCAATGGGGATGGGAGGAGTCGCAGTGTAATTGTCAAAACTAAAACTAAAGGGCGTTGCATCATCCGCTGATGGCGATACCTGAGTACTGAAGAAGTATGCCCCGCCCAATCCACCGGCCAGGATGATAAAGCAGCAACAGCACAGGATCAGTAAAATGACAATGCTGACCCCGGCGAGTGAAGTAAAGAAGTTTTTGTTTTCGCTTTGCATATTTGTTCTCCTAAAGAAGGGTAAATTCTAACCCAAAAACGTAAAAAAAAGAGCGGATATTAAGTAAAAAAGACTTCGCTGAAAATGGCGAAGTCTTTTTGTTATTTCTGCAGCGATTTAGAGAAAAACGAGTTTGTCGTCGGCTACGTCTACCTTTACTATGCCGCCGCCGGTGAATTTACCGCCAAGAAGTTCAATGGAGAGCGGGCTTTCAATAAATTTTTGAATGGCTCTGCGCAGTGGCCGGGCGCCAAAGGCCGGGTCATAGCCCTGTTTTGCCAGCCAGGTGCGGGCGGCGGGGCTGAGCTCAACTTTTACGTTGTATTCATTCAGGCGATCCTGAACTTCCTTCAACTGCAGATCAACTATACTTTCCATCTGTTCCACCGAGAGGGGTGAGAACATGATGACATCGTCAATTCGATTGAGAAATTCCGGCCGGAAAGCGCCCTTGAGGGCTTTCTCGATTTTGTCGTGGGCAGTGCGCTCTTCGTCATTCGAATTTCCCTGCAGGAAGCCCAGGGTTCCGCCCTTACGAACGTATTCTGTGCCAAGGTTGCTGGTCATGATCAACACGGTATTTCGAAAATCTACGATATTGCCCTGTCCATCGGTCATGCGGCCATCGTCCAAAATTTGCAAGAGTGCATTCCATACTTCGGGGTGCGCTTTTTCGATTTCATCGAATAACAAAACCCGGTATGGTCGGCGGCGCACAGCTTCGGTCAACTGACCACCTTCCTCATAGCCAACATAGCCTGGAGGAGCGCCAAACAGGCGGCTGACGGTGTGCTGTTCATGATATTCGGACATATCGATGCGGACAAGTGCATCTTCGTCATCAAACATAAATCCCGCCAGGGCTTTGGCCAGTTCAGTCTTCCCGACACCGCTGGGACCAATAAAAATAAATGAACCGATTGGCCGGCTGGGGTCCTTCAATCCGGAGCGAGCCCGGCGAATGGCGTCCGAAATGGCGTGGATGGCCTCATCCTGGCCGATGATGCGTTCGTGCAAGCGCACTTCCATCTGCAGCAGCTTTGTGGCTTCAGTTTCTAGCATTTGGGTCAACGGGATGCCTGTCCATTGGTGGACCACGTCAGCGATGTCATTCACATCGACGACTTCGTCGATGTGATTTTCAGCTTCCCATTTGTCACGTTTCTCATTATATTCAGCCAGCATTCGCAGGCGTTCGACCTTTTTCTGTGCAGCGTGCTCATAATCGCGAGCCAGGCCGGCTTGTTCTTCTTCGGCTGTGATGCGATCGATCTCTTTTTTCATATCCTTTAATTCGGGTGGCATGGAATAGAGTGCTACGCGAAGTTTTGCGGCGGCTTCGTCCATCAGGTCAATGGCTTTATCGGGAAGGTGTCGATCAGTCACATAACGGTCTGCCAGGTGGACTGCTGCGACCAGGGCTTCGTCCGAGTAACGCACCTTGTGGTGGGCTTCATAGCGGTCACGTAGACCTTGCAGCATCTTAATGGCATCTGCCGCGGAGGGTTCATCTACATAAATGGGGGCAAAACGGCGTTCCAGGGCAGCGTCTTTTTCGATGTACTTGTGAAACTCATCCAGTGTGGTTGCGCCAATGCATTGTAGTTCACCGCGAGCCAGTGCGGGTTTAAGCATGTTTGAAGCGTCCATAGCCCCTTGGGCAGCCCCTGCGCCAACAACGGTGTGCAGTTCGTCGATCATCATGATGATATCGCCTTGTGAGCGCTGGACCTCTTCCATGACGGTTTTCAAGCGTTCTTCAAATTCACCGCGGAAGCGGCTCCCGGCAATGAGCGAACCAAGATCCAATGCAACGACTTTTTTGCCGGTGAGGATTTCAGGCACATCATTATCCGCAATTTTTTGAGCCAGGCCTTCCACGATCGCTGTCTTTCCCACACCGGCTTCGCCAATCAGCACCGGATTATTTTTGGTGCGACGTGAAAGGATCTGGATAAGACGCAGGATCTCTTTATCGCGGCCAATGACCGGGTCCAATTTGCCTTCACGGGCTAATTGGGTTAAGTCTCGAGAATATTTCTCCAGAGTTCGGTAACGGGATTCAGCTTGTGGGTCGGTCACACGCTGGCCACCACGGATTTGCTGGATCGACTCAAAGACGCGATCACGCGTGATGCCTGCGCTTTCAAGAATACGCGAGGCAGATGTATTCCGTTCGGTTAAAATGGCCAAAAATATATGCTCGGTCGAGATATACTCGTCCTTCAAGCGATTGGCCTCTTCGTTTGCCAGGTCAATGATTCGTTTAACGCGGGGTGTGATAAATATCTGTCCTGCGCCACCACCAAATATGTTGGCTTTGGGTGTGGCGCGTAAAGCAACGTCAATCCGATCCGAAAGAGCTGCGCCATTGACGTTAAGTTGTTCCAAGATTTGGGGAATAACCCCGCCAGGCTGTTCGATCAGCGCCAACAGGATATGTTCAGTATCAATTTGGTTATGCCCGTAACGTTGAATAATTTCGGCTGCACGCTGGGCAGCTTCTTGAGCGCGTTCTGTAAAGCGGTCAAATCGCATCATATGAGGGAAATCCTTTCAATATTTCTACCTTAGAAATTATAGCAAAGGCTCTGTCAATAATTAAAAGAACGTTGTAAGAATTGCATATGAATCTGATCTGAAAATAAATTAGACAGCGAGCGGGGCTTGCGCTTGCTGGAGCGAAACCTGAAAACCGAGATGCTCCAGACGTTTCACGAGTCGTTTCGCGGTTGTTTCAGGACGGCGCTTGTCGAAGTAATCATTTCCCAAAT
>CAZHWV010000170.1:0-8395 GCA_964536185.1 uncultured Anaerolinea sp.
ATAGTGCCCAAACCTTACCATATTTTCCCTGCTCTTTTCAAATTTGGAATTGCTGCGCTCTCGTAGACCGGGTTGACTTCACCGTAGCAATCCGTTTCATTGAGTACCGGCCCGTTGGGCAGGATATAGGGACATTCTTTCGGCCCGTTAAAGCTTTTTTCGATATGGATGACGCGCGGGGTGACTTGCAGGCTGGGCCAGCCGGCACCGTGGGTGCTGGGTGGGTTAAGGATGGCTGGGTCGGCGACCGGGTTGTTGAGACTATCGGCCCCGTAGCGGTAGCCGCCGCGCTCCAGGATGGTCAGCGGGGCATCCACATCGGCAAGATTCGATACATGGGCTGTGACTTCCACCCAAATTGCAGGCATGGCTGGCGTGATGGAACTGAAGGGCAGTTCCAAAACGACCAATGTATCTCCGGGCGTGCCACAAACCTGCACAGCATTGCCGGAAGCGTCCACGGCCAAGGGATGGTTGACACATGTGGTGCCGGTGATGGGGTCTGGAGCCGGGAAGGTCAGTGTGGTGGCAGGCAGAGTGTAGCTGTCGTAGACGGCGCTGACGAAATTGATCCCGTCAAGAGGAGGGGTCGTCCCGGCATGGCCGTCCATACCGTTGTTCGGGAAGATCAGGTCGATAAATGGCCCGTAGCCCGTCTCGGGGAGTGAAGTATTGTCGAACGTGGCGTAGAACTCGAAGTCTTCGCCGATCATCACGCGCTCAAGCGAATCGATGCCTAATGTTATGTCTGCGCTGGGAATGAGCAGCGGCGCGCTGGCCGGACTCTGGACGATGCCAGATGCCTGGGCCGTTTGGTAGGGCAGCCCGCCGAAAGTCAGACAGGCGACCAAGAGAAGGGTGGCGCTATATTTGAAAAATTGATGGAAATGACGTTTGAAATCAATTGAGGACATAAAATTTTCTCCTTTTGATGTTAAAAATCTAACCCGGACAAGCCGGAACCAAAAAGGTAAAACAAAGAGAGGGAAAGTCGCTCAAAAAGGAAGGGCTATGGAAGCCCACCTGCCAAAAGCGGCAGGAGAAAATGAGACAAGCGCGCAGCTTGCTCGGTGGCGACTTTCCCTCGCGAAAATTGTAGCATAAAGCTCTTTGAAAAAACGCGAGAATCGTGTACATTGCTATGGCCGGTTGATCTTGACCGGCAGCCTATTTCCGTTCTGTTATGCCCAGGGCATGAGTGGCTACCTGCGTTCACAACGCATACGCATCTTCGACTATCCTGAGTTTGCGCAAGGCTTGCGGGAACAGATTCGCAGCAATGCGGAAGCATTAGCGCAGGCAAATGGGCTCGAGATCGAGTTCATTCGCAAGAAGAATTTTCGCAAAGAAGAGCGTCTCCAGGCCATTTTGAAGGAGCGAGGCGACCAGCCGGGGCTGGTACATATCTTCTCGGCGCTGGAACCTTGCACCTTTTACAAACCCTGGCATGACAAAATTAACTGGGATATTGTTATCGATATCCTTCGCTGTTACTCAGCATAGAAGCTCAAGATCCGCCTGAGGTCAATGAGCAATTCTCTGTTGACTGATAATTGGTCATTCCAACGAATGATTGTAATTAATGTGTCCGTAAATGCCAATTCTTCAGGATCCCAGCCAGAAATTGGCAACGGACTTTGATCAGCCAAAACCTTATGTCGCATTCCAGTCAGATGGAGCCGACATATCCGGCTGCGAGCAGTTAATTCTGAACGATGATAGGTCTGACGGTTTTGGATACTACCCGGCGACATGCTCCACCGATACACTGGCGAGCTGGTCGGCGCAGTCGATTCGGTCTCAGCCGTGATCGAAGAGAACACCGCCGCCACCGAGCAGATGGCGGCCAACTCCAGCGAACTGACCCAGCAAATCGAGAATATCGCCAGCGTCAGCGAAGAGAACAGCGCCGCCGTTGAAGAAGTCTCGGCCTCGACCGAGGAAGTCTCCGCGCAAGTAGAAGAGGTCTCCGCCTCGGCGGCCTCGATGATGGAAATGGCCAAGAACCTGCAGCAGATCGTCGCGCAGTTCAAGTTGAAATAAGATGAATTATAGACCCTAAAGGTTTGGAAAACCTTTAGGGTCTCGCACTTCACCAGGAGAATCACAAATGGAACAACAATTAGTGGTTTTTGATCTGGCAGGGGAATCGTATGGAATCAACATCGCGGCGGTGGAAAGCATCATCAAGATGCAGACTATCACGCAGCTCCCGCAAGCGCCCTATTACGTCAAGGGCGTCACCCGCCGTTGCCGTGCGCGGCACCGTGCTGCCGGTCATCGACCTGCGCCTGCGCTTTGGTCTGGAAGCCCAGGAAGTTGAACGTCAGACCCGCATCATCATCGTCACAATGGGAATGCTCAAAGTCGGCGTGGTGGTATTCCTGCTGCGAACCCACGAGGCCGCATAATGCAGGTGTTCCGCCACTTGCTCAGGTGTATCGATAACTTCAATTAAATGCCGCGCTGGCGTATAGGCAGGTCAGCAATAGACAACGAACTCAGTCTCTTTCCTGAAGATGTCGTGGATTAATTTCAGTAAGCTGGCTTTTTGCCCGGCTTGTGGCTGAGCGTGGTTCATGGCAGTACTCATCCCGCAGGGTTACCTTGTCAGGCTATCATGGCAATCGAGGCCATGACTTCCGCCAACTTCTGTTCAACCTGCACAAGAAGATCTTCATAATCAGGCTCATTCCCTTCCGCAATCGCCATTTCCAGGTTCTTTGCCGCTGCGCGCAAACCGTCCGCGCCAACCGTGCCAGCCAGCCCCTTGAGATTGTGCGCCAGGCGTTGGGCAAGTTCCAGGTCATTGCTCTGCAAGGCTGTCCAGATCGCTGTTCCATCCTGCGAATGCTCAGCACGGAACATCAAAAGGATACGGCGATAAAGCGCTTTGTTGTCGCCCAGGCGGGTCAATGCGCTGAGCATATCGATTGAGTCGAGCGCTGCGGGCAGCAGATCCTGCCCTGCACGAGCTTCGCGAGCAAATGCCTGGGCCAGAATAGGCTCTTGCGGGTCATCGGTTGGCTGGCAGTCCGTCCCAGGTTCAGCCTCACTCTCAAGGGATGGCTGATCCAGCCAGCGCGCCAACACCCTGGCAAGCTGGGCCACATCCACCGGCTTGGAAAGGTAATCGCTCATACCGGCTTCCATGGCTTTCTGGCTGTCACCATTCAGGGCATTCGCGGTCATGGCGATGATCGGTATTTGGTCGGGGTCTGAGCGCAGATTTGTGCCGCGGATTTGCGCGGTGGCCTGGTAGCCATCCATGCCCGGCATCTGGATATCCATCAAGATGGCATCGTAGCCGCCCTGCCCGGCCATCTGCACCGCTTGTTCGCCATCCTCGGCCACCGAAACCAGCAGCCCCATTTGTTGCAGGATCTCGACCGCCACCATCTGGTTGATTTCGTTATCTTCCACCAGCAAAATATGTTTGCCGCGCAATTTTCCCAGGGTGTCAGTAGAGATTATTTTATGTGCAGGCCGGGGACGGGTCAGCGCCTGATGCCCAAATACCTGCATAACAGCATCAAACAACTGTGAGCGGGTGATGGGCTTTAGCAGGCTGCCATTCAGTCCCTCAGCGCTGGCCTTGTGCTGAACATCTTCCTGGCTGCCAAGCAAAATAATTGGTGTGCCTGCCAGGCGCGCATCCTGCCTGATGCGTCGGGCGGCTTCCAACCCATCCAGCCCGCCCGGAAGCATCCAGTTCATTAACACCAACCCGAAAGGGTCATTCCCGGCTTGATCCAGCAGCAGCAAACCTTCTTCAGCGCTCTGGGCTGTTGTTACCTTGAAGGCAAAGGATTCCAGCGCGCTGCGCAGAAATTCCTGCGTGGCAGCATGCTGATCGACCACCAGCACGCGCAAACCTCCCAGCTCCCGTAAGTCGAGAGACGGGATCGTATCAGGGGCCGCCTGTACCGCGCCGATAACATCGGGGATGGGTTCGGGCTGCTGCCCAATTGCAATGACGCAGGTAAAGACCGAGCCAACTCCGATGTGGCTCTCGGCCCAAATCTCTCCGCCCATCATTTTCACCAACCTCTGACTGATGGTCAGCCCCAGGCCTGTGCCGCCATACTTGCGGCTGATTGAGTTGTCCGCCTGGCTGAATGGCTGGAATAGATGCGAGATTTGTTCTTCCGTCATTCCTATGCCCGTGTCGCGCACCGAGAATTCAAGCCTGACATGCCTGTCGTCCGCGCCGCAGCCCGGAGATAAATCTCCGGGCTGCTCGACCAGCCTGACCTTGAGGACAACCTCGCCCAGCTCGGTAAATTTGATGGCATTGGCCACCAGGTTGAGCAAGACCTGGCCCAGCCGCTGCGGGTCGCCAATCAGCAGGCGTGGGACATTCATTTCGGGTTGAAAGACGAGTTCCAGGTTTTTCTCATAGGCGCGCGCTGCCAGCAAGTCGGAGATGCCATGCAGCACATCGTCCAGGCTGAAATCGATTTGTTCGATATTCAATTTCCCGGCTTCGATTTTCGAGAAGTTCAGAATATCGTTGATGGTTGTCTGCAAAATTTCTGCAGATGTCTGCAAACGGGTCAGGTAATCGCGTTGTTTCTCGCTCAATTCAGTTTGCAGCGCCAGGTAAGTCAGACCCACCACGCCGTTCAAGGGTGTGCGGATTTCATGACTCATCACGGCCAGGAAGTCGCTTTTGGCGCGGTCCGCAGACTCGGCCTGTTCTTTGGCAATTTCCAACTCAGCGGTGCGTTCTTTGACAAGTTCTTCCAGGTGGTCGCGATACTGTCGTAATTCAGCCTCGGCCTCTTTCTGATCTTCGACCACGTTCAGCAGCGCCTGGCGCGATTGAATGGAATCCGCCAGCAACTCCTGCGCCAGTTTTTCGGCGGCGATAAGCCCATCTTCCGCTTGTTTGCGCTCGGTGATGTCGATAAAGGACGTGATAAATCGATCGTTCATAAAGGGCGAAGTGGCGACCAGCGCATAGCGCCCGTTGACGGGGCTGATCATTTCGGTGAATTGAACTTTGTGCCGCTCTTTGTGCTCTCGCCAGAAAGCTGTGATGAACTCAACCGGTAGTTGGTACAGATCGGTCGCCAGGCGGCCCGCTACCGGGCCATCATATAAGGCCGTTTTGTAAAAGGCGGGATTGACTTCCAGGATGCGGTAGTCCACCATCTCACCGTGATCGTTGTAGATTATTTCATTCAGCGCCACGCCTTCGCTGAGCGACTCAAAGAGCCGCCGGTAGTTAATTTCGCTTTCCCGCAGCTTTTCCTCCGCCTGCTTGCGCTCTGTGATGTCTCTTACAATGCCTGCCACCATCAGGGGTGCGCCTTGAGAATCTCTTTTTTCTATGGAACCAACATCGTAGAACCATTTATATTCGCCTGATTTTGTTAAAATTCTGTATTCAACTTCATATTTCTCGACTAACCCCGCGAAATGCGCCTTCATTGCCTTCATTGCTTTATCGTGATCGTCTGGATGCACCAGCGCCATGAAATCTTTGTAATGATGGAATTTTTCTGATGAATAGCCGAGCATATCTGCTTTTCGTTGATCGAAGATAACATGGCCTGTGCTTATGTCCATTTCCCACCAGGCCAGTTTGGCGGCTTTCATGCTGAGACTGAGCCGTGTAACGTAACTCGAAATTATTTCCTCCGCCCGCTTGCGTTCGGTGATGTCGATACCGATGCCGACAAGAAACGGACGGTCGTCTATCAACATTCGACGGCCGGTCATCAGAAGCCAGCGGAATGCCGGCCCACCACGCAGAAGAACCCGACCTTCGATCGTCTCAACCACACCGTTTACCAATACGTTCACGATTTTCGATTGGATCAACTCGCGGTCATCTGGATGAATGGTGTCCAATGCGTTGGTGATGCCGACCAGGTCATCTGGCTTGCCGACAATTTCATCGCGCTGATAGGCATTCCAGCGCACATATTGACCGTTTTCATCGAGCAAGTAAAATGTGCCGGGGATCGCATCGATAATGGCATTGCTAAGGGCTTGCTCTTGTTTCAAACCTTCTTCCGCCTGCCTGCGATCGGTGATATCGCGTAATATTCCGTCTTCGCCCGCATATCCGCCCTGGCTGTCAAAGCGGGCCTGGGCATTCAGCTCAAACCAATAACTGAGCCCATTTTTGGCCACGATCCGAAATTGCAGGCCATGGGTAAATTTTCGCTGCTCCTCCAATGCTTTTAAAAATGACCCAATGACAACTTCACGGTCTTCAGGATGGATGAAGTCGAGGAATGGTTTTCCCTTCGAGTCTTGTTCAGTATAACCATAAGGCTCAAAGGCGGAACTATTGATGATGACAATATTTCCTGCGCCATCCAGGGAATAGATAATGTCGGGGACATTGTCTGCCACCAATCTATAGCGCTCCTGGCTCTCGCGCAGAGCTTCTTCACTTTTCCGTTTAGATTCGTTCTCGCGTCTTAAATCTTGCAGCAGGTTCAAGGTGGCTGTGTTAGCCAGCTCAAGTTCCCGGGTCCTTTTCGCCACCAGTTCGGTCAGGGTCTCTTTTTCTTCGCGCTTTTGTTTACTCGCGACACTGATCTTTTGCATGGCCCGAATTTGGGCTGCCAACTCAATTTCATCAATCGGTTTGGCCAGGAAGGCCTCGGCGCCAACTTCAAGTGCCCGGATGCGGCTGGCTTTGTCGCCTTTCAGCGCTGTGAGAAAGATCACCGGGATATCACAGGTTATTGGATTGGATTTCAGGTTCTGGCAGACTTCAAAACCATCCATGCCCGGCATGAGCACATCCAGCAGGATCACATCCGGATCTTCGGCCTGGGCCAGTTCCAGACCGGTTCTGCCGTTCGTGGCCGTAAAGATGCCTGCATCCGGAAAGGCTTCCCTGACCAAGGCTTTTACGCTGATCAGGTTATCCGGACTGTCATCAATCGCCAGGATCTTGACCTTATTCTTTTCCATAAAGCACCTGTTGGATGGTATGCATAAATTCAGCATGATCAATCGGCTTGGGGATATAGCCGTCGAAGCCATAGGCCAGGATGGATTCACGATCGCTGGTCATGGCGCTGGCAGTCAGGGCGATCACCGCAATATTTTGTAAATGGGCATCATTCCGGATCGCTTTTAAAGCCTGAATGCCGTCCATTTTGGGCAGCGCAATATCCATCAGGATCAAGTCGGGTTTGTGTCTTTTGGCTTGCTCCAGCGCAGCCTGTCCGTCTGTGGCTTCGATGACCGTGAAATCAGCCGCCAGCAGCGCCTTTACCGTCAGCATATTATCAGGGTTGTCTTCCACCACCAGCACCAATGCTTTGCCATGGATTGACGCTGGCGCAGATCGTATGCCTGGGACCAATTCAATGATAGGATTCACCACGCTGGCGACCGCATTCAACAGCTCAGCGCGGTTGATGTCGCCCTTCTGGATCAATTGATGAACATTGTTGCGTTTCAGGAATTTGAGTTCATCTTTGGTAATGGCCTTGGCGGTCAGGATCAGCACCGGCACCTGGGCCGTGCGCTCAGCTTCCCGCACGGTTTTGAGCAAGTCAAAGCCATCCATGCCAGGCAGCATCAGATCCAGCAGGATTGCATCGGGCAGTGTGTCTTGAATGACATCCAGCGCTTCATGTCCATTCCGGGCGACCAAAATACGGTAGGCAGGTTCTTCAAAAATGTCTTTCAATTGAATGATAGCAGGCTCGCTGTCTTCGACCACCAAAATTGTCTTTTGAGCCTGCTCAGAGGCTGGCGGGGCAGCCCTGACTGGCTTGCGATCCATGCCGTGGCCCGCTTCTTTCCGCGGACTGGCGTTATGCGCGAGAAACAGCGGCTGGCCCAGGGTGAACACCGAACCCTGTCCCAGGCTGCTTGCGACCGTTACATCCCCGCCCAGCAGCAGGGCGTATTTTTTTGCGATCGCCAAACCCAGCCCGGTACCGCCAAATCTGCGCGAGGTGCTGCTGTCGGCCTGCCTGAACTCATCAAAGATATGCGTGAGATGCTCTTCGGAAATTCCAATTCCAGTGTCGCTGACAACAACCTGGATCGCCTCGCCTGCCTGGCGAACCAAAATTTCCACCCGCCCGGCCTCGGTAAATTTGACCGCATTGCCCACCAAATTTTGCAGGATATGCCTGCATTTGTCAGAGTCGCTGCTCAATGCCGGCAGCCCTGCCGCGGGCTGTTGCAGCAGTTCGATATTTTTCTGCCGGGCCAGGGGACTGATCACCGAGACCACTTCTGCCACCAGATCATTGATGTCGAATTGAGAGACTTCGATCTCTTCGCGGCCGGCTTCGATCCGCGACAGATCCAGGATGTCGTTGATCAATGCCAACAGCTGCTTGCCATTGCGCTCGATCACTTCCAGATAGCTGTACTCTTCTTCAGGGATCTGGTGGAAAAGCCGCCG
>CAZHWV010000171.1:0-8174 GCA_964536185.1 uncultured Anaerolinea sp.
TGTTGAACTGTAATCGCGCGAAATCATCTTTGTCCGTGTTGATCTCATTCCGATTAATGGCATTGACAAGATAATCCTGCCGGGCTCGAATTAACAGGCCGGTCATGTTTTCTTGAAATTCGACCTGGATGGCTTTTATCAATAGATCAAATATTGCCCTGTTTGGCGATTCTCCAGCATCCGCATCGTATATTTCTTTTGATTTCAACCAGATTTTGCTGCCGCTGATGGTTATGTCAAAGGTCAGATCAAAGTGAGATGGCGGATTTTCCAATGGAAGCATAGAAGGCAAATATGGATTTTTACCAAGTAGATATCCGGTGAACATGACTGCCGTTGGCTTGTCCACCAGGTGAGCATAAAAGTGTAGTGCATAGCTCTTCAGGCAGGCGTAACACCCACTTTCGCAGCCTGTGTGCTCGCTGCCCAGGCAGGTACTTAATTTTTTATAAGCCTGACCAAGAACAGTGTTAAAATCAGCATATACCTTTTCCAGGGGCACATTTCCGCTGCCCGTCGCATCATAAAACAAAACATAAATATATTTTTTATCATCTTCAACAGGTGAAACGGGCTGTGGGTCGACAAGCACCTTTAACTCGCCTTCATCCAGGCCATAAGTATCCTTGATTGTGCGGTCCAAGGTTGAGACCAGGCTTAAATAATGGGTCTCCTGGGCACAAACAGCCCGCTCAAAACGAAGCACAAGCGCTGGCCGTTTAAGCTCATATGCGATGGAAAAATTAGTCTCGCCCTCAGTAAAGGCTTTGACTCCTTTATCCTGCTTTTTTAGGCCATTATTCAAAAGACGAATTGTACAATCCGGATGAAAGGCCAATCCGAGAATGCCACCCAGCACCTGATAATCTATCGGGTCGTCAAATTGCTGTGACAAATCGAATTTATTTCGAAATTTGCTGCGGGTGGCATAGCCATCTTTCTTCTCGGCCTCAAAATATTCATAACTTCTTATCTGCTGTTTAGTGCTGCTCATTAATTCCGTAAACTGACCTTCTGGCGTGATGGTGTAGACATCCCCGGCCATAAAGATGGTTTCACCAGGGCTGAATATGGTATAGGCTTGCTCAGGGTCACGGGCTGAAAGGGCCAGATCTTCCACGCTTTCACCATATTCCAGTCCACCACTCCGAATCTTTTCCCTGGTTCCCTGGGAAACTGCGTACACCTGGTCGCGCCGGAAGCCATAGTCCGGGAACAAATCGCTTCCGTAGAACTTTGTTTGATTAACAAAGCCCATGGATCTCGAAATAAAAGCCTGCAGTTGGGTAGAAAACTTGAAGAAAAAAGATTGGGCAGTTGCAAGGTCAAGACGAAACAGGTGCGCGGCTGCCCTGATTTTTGGGTCGACTTTTACCAGGTCAGGAGCAAGAATATAGTCCATCGCCTTCGTATCCTGCAGATTGACACCCGATAACATAAAAGCGTTGAAGTGTTTGGACAATACTTCCACGTTTTTGGAATCAAAGGCCGGCGGTGAGATGACACCATCGATCATGCGCTTTGGAAATTGGAAATAATAATTGTCATGATTGCTGGTTTCAAAACAAAAAGTGATTAAAAGCGCGAAATGATTATCTCTCCGGCCTGCTCGACCAGCTCGCTGAGCATAATTGGATGGCATGGGTGGAACGCTAACCATGATCACAGATTGCAGATTGCCAATATCAATTCCCATTTCCAGGGTGGGGGTTGCCATAACCAAATTGAGTTCGCCGGCCTGAAACCGCTTTTCGATTTTCTTGCGTTCCGAATCCTTAATTTCAGAACTATGCACACCAGTGGTTAAGAGTAAATCCTGCTTTAAATCCCGGTAATTCTCATAACCCCCGGCAGGCAGATTAAACACTACCTGCCGGGGGTCGAGATAGTATTGGGTTTTCCCGTCCCTGGTAAGATCCTCGACTAGAATACCTTCGGCAACCAACCCATCGATAGTGCTTTGTAGGGAAACCTGGCTTTCCAGTTTATATTTCTGAATGACCTCATGATATTCAACCCCGTCCGGACCCAGGGAAATGCCAGGATAATCTCTCAAATCCGATTTGTTTTCAGGAGTGGTATAGAACCCTTTAAATAGGGAAGCGTAATACGTGCGAAAACGGATAAATTCCCCTGTTTTGACACCTGAATACGCAAATTGAATGGCACGTTCACGCAGGAAAATATCCAGCAGTTCGCGCTGAGCGGGGTCAAAACGATCCTGCGCTTTTACCGCCAGGAATTCAGTGGCCGCGTCTTGCTCACGAGCGGGTGTCTTGATCAAGCAGGAATACCACAAAGTGAAATCTTTAAAAAGCGCCTTTTCCACTTCGCTGCAGTCTTCTCCTGTTGGAATCTGCTCTGCGAGATATTCCCAGGTGTCCTGTAGATTTAGTTCCCGACCGGTTGGGTAATTGAGTTTCAGGAATTCCAGAAAGAAATCGGATGCAAATTCGTGACGCAGAACGGATCCATACTGGGAGGCCTTTTCCCGATTGTCTACAAACCCAAGAACTTTTTTCTCCTTTGGAGGCAGACTCATCAGCAGCGATTTGACCAGTTGATACAGGTATTCATAGTCATGTTTGGAATCGACCAGCGAAATCGCATGTTCAAGCACATCCTTGTTGTTTAATTCTGGCAGCAGGGTCAAACGCAAGCGCCCATAAGGATCATAATTCAACAAAAGTTCATCTTTTGTTACTGCGGCTTCATGTTTAAACCCAAGACTCTCCGGATGAGGATCCTGGATATCAATCAAGACGTAGTAAGTGTTTTTACGATCGTCACTTTCCGGTTGCAGTTCCCATTTCAAGCGATTGCCAGATACCTTACCAAGACACTTTTTAACATTGTGCTTGTAGACGACAAACAATGGAAAACCGCAATCCTGGCAAAATTCCTGCGCACCGGAATGATAGCCGCGGCACTTGATACACATCTTCAAATATCCGCTGATATTGCGCAGGAATAAATGAATCCGGTAATCTAAAACGGGGTGTTCTTTATCCAGGGAATTCAGAAAAGATACCCCGCTCAAATAGGCCTTAACGATTTGTTCAGGCTTATGCAGTTCTTTGTTAACAGGCGACATGGCGGATAATTGAGCTACCAGTTCGGCAAAGCTCTGAGTCTTCTCTGCCAACAGCTTTCTGACCTGATCTACGAAGACATTCCGCTGCACTTCCTGAAATAACCTGGATTGAGTCAGGTCGGTTTCTGCCAGGTCGATTTTTGAATATTTTTTTCCAGTCAGTAATCCCAGAGACTTCAGCCCGGTATCTATTTCCGGGCTCATATCCCAATCCAGTGCATCCTGCGCATCAAAGATTTCCAAAGGAAGTGGCAATGGATCGATTGGTTCTTCCGGCTCGTATTCTGGTTCCACCAACGTATAATCCGTGACGTCCAGCAGTGGTTTGATAAATGCATCCACTTGAGCATCGGTTTCCGCCGCCAGGTACCCATCCAGAGAAACTCCCCTTCTCAAGGTGGCGCTTGTACCGATCTGGATTGGGCTCTCTTTTAAGTTGAACTTGAGTCGGGCAAGCAAATATTTCAGATGGGTGGCTTTGTTACCCCGATAGGTGTGGATTTCATCAAGCACGATGAATCGTAAACTGCTGGCAGATGAAACAAAGATATCCAGATCTCTGGGCCGCGTGAGCATCCAATCCAGCATCGCGTAGTTGGTGACCAGGATATCCGGCGGGTTGGCGCGGATATCCGAACGATATACAAGGTGATTGGGCCCCATAGGTTCGACGACTTCCCTGGCAGCGTTTTCTGGTGTGGAGCCGATAAAGACGCCAAATTTGAGGGTTGTATCCCGCAAGGCATTCGCCACACGGCGCAGTTGGTCATTGGCCAGGGCATTCATCGGGTAGATGATCAGCGCCTTGACGCCTGGCCCGGGATTCTTCAAGCAATGATTGATGACCGGCACCAGGAATGCTTCAGTTTTGCCGCTGCCGGTACCAGCCGAGACAATCGTGGATGAACCAGCCAGGATGGCACGAATGGCTTTTTCCTGATGGATGTATAAGGGAGACTTAATAAAATCAGGAAAACAATTTTTCAATTCACCCGCCAGTCCTTCATTCTGGCAGAACTGCGCAAATGTTGTGCCTGAGCCTTTATATTTTCGGTTTAATGAGAAATATAAACCGCGATCCACTTTGATGGATTCCAGGATGGTATTTACATCCGCCTGATCGAGCGCATAATTCTCGAGCGTTGTCTTAAGCAGGTTTTTGTAAGCATCCAATAAATGGAAGCTGAGGGTGATGGGATTAATAAATTGTTCTGTCATTACGTTGCCTGAGAACTCCTAGAAAACCGCGTAGAGTTGCATTTATTCCAAGATCCATCAAAAACCATTTTTAGGATTTCTCAGGGGTATTATCTTCTTCACTCTCCTCTTCAATTTCTTCAACCACATCTTCCAGACATTTTTCAAGCCAAAGTAAGCCACCTTCTCCAACGGCCAAATCATGATCCGCTATGTCACGACCATGCTTTAATGCATTGCGTAATTCTGTAACATTTCTTATGTGCTCTTCAAATGTTTTCACTGTGCCAAAATCGCCTTGAAACAGCGCCCAATTGCTGGTAATTATTTTGACGTAGTCACTGAATTGGCAAAAATCTAATTTTGCATCGAAGAGATCATAGATTTGAGATTCATAAGGATGTTTTGATAGATGTGATGCTATTCTTTGTTCCAAATTATTTTGAATCGTTACTGGAATATGCTGCCAGGCATCATCCCGATAAGCATCGGTAAGCCGTGTTGATGCCAATATTCGCAATTGGGATTCAATTGTGTTAATCCGATTGTCCAACTGCTCAACAGGGCTAACAACCCATAAAGCTGGTTTGCCTGTGAGTGACTGCAACAACTGATTTGTTGCCGAAGCCAGTAATTCTCTCCTTGCTTTTAGAAAATCTTCAAAACGTGGCAATTTCCACAAATCCATATCTTTGGGAATCTTCTGCGCGTGCAACCGATGTTCTGGGATATGAGCTAAATACTGATCAGGAGCTTGGCTGCGCGTTTTTAGATCCGCCCGTTTCGAGAGAAACACCAGATTGGCAACTTGATCCAATAGATGAGATTGCGCTCGGAGGTCATATTTTTCACGTAAGAGTTCTTTCGGAAAAATATAATGAGTTTCCAGAGCTTCATTCCCGTGAATCAGCACTCCATTAAACCAATCTTGGGCAGATGATTTACGTGCAATAACAAAAGAGATTAACATAAACGGCGAATTTTTACGTTGGTCTCGTAATTCTCTCTCTGTAACTGGACGGTTACGGCCGACTTTATCTTCCAGGTTTTGCACCATTGTAGCCATAGGGGTTTCAGATTTAACCGCAGCAACATCCTGGTCCGCAGCCGTTTCTGATGCACCAGAGTATCGATTCCAAATTAGGGCCATGTAAACCCAGCGCTCCAAATCACGCGATTGTTCTTCAGTTACTTTGGCGCCGAACTGATCAAAGAAGACAGCCAATGGAATTAAAATATATTGTGTGGGCAACATGTCCAGGCGATCCATCAGGCAATTACTAATCAAGAAAGAGATTGCTTGATCCATTCCAGCCTTCACGCGTTCCCAGGCTTTCTCAAGATCGTGAAGGTTTAATTTTTGACGTTCACCACGAAACAACAAACTTAGGCGAGTTTGTCCCATCAACATTGCAGACATTACGCGTAATAAGATACCGGTATCTATCCAGAGTTTATTCCCGCGCTTCCATACATTATTTTGATATTTAGTAATTTCTTCTGTAACCCCTCGCCATCGACTGGACATCTGCGCCAATGCAAGATCTGCACTATTCAGTTTGGTTCCACCAGAGTTAATGCGAACGAAAATGTGGGTTACCTCATCATAATTTAAATTTTCAAGTATATTTACCTGGTATTTATAAGTTTTGATATTTTCTAAACGCTGTAATCGAGCAAACACCTGATCAGCGTTTGAAGATGTCGTATCGATATTCAAATCTCGCAAGACTGGCAATACACCCTGGGTAAATAACTTAGCAAGCGAAACCCACCCGCCTGTTTTTGTATATCGCAAACCAGCAACTTCAAACTTTTCAGTAAATACATTGAATACAATGTCGATCGGACGTGTACTTCCACGAACAACAAGTGGCCTTCCAAGCATAATTGCAGCCAGAGATGTAAGTCTTTGCTGCCCATCCAATAAGAGTTGAGGCTTTTTCTGATTAGATTCAACACCAGACACGCTTACGCTGTGCGAATAAGGCAGATCTTCCGTTTCCCAAACAAGTAATTGACCACTGGGATATTGGTGAAAGAGCGAGTCAAATAAATCACGTACCTGCGTCGATTTCCAAACAAAACGCCGCTGTAATTCCGGAAGTAATAACCTACCATCTCGAATATCGCTGACTAGTGCTTGAATTTCTTTACTTTGATTTGTAATCATTATCATCTCCTAACATATATCGCTATCCAACTGATATACCCATTGGGAAATATTAGACTTGACTAAACTTAATTAGTTGCAGCAATTCTTCAATCGGACGACCACTCCGTCGATGTTGTTTATACGATTTATTCGAGATCCCAAAGGCCTCAAGCCCGGAATTTAGTGAATTCCAATCCAGTTCGCCATTTACATAATTCACGGTGATAGTTGGTAGTAAATAATGTTCCCACCTTTCGTGATCCCCTTTACCTTTTTTGGGTATCTTTCCGTATCCTATAGCTCGTAAAAGCGATTCCCAATCGCGTTTTTTGGGAGGTGCCAGGTTAATAAAAATTTCATCGGGGTCAAGTGACTTTACAATATGGATAGGGACTAAATTCTCTGAACGCAAGAAATAATTATCTGGAAGAAAAGCGAAAAATGGAATTTGATTCGGTACCGCATCAACAGATCCTATTATTATTTGATTGCATAAATCATTGATTGCCATTTGCCGTAGTGGATGAGGACTCTTATTTACAACATTCCAGGACGATACATAATTTCGAGATTTTTCATCCCAATGAGGCTTTTTTGAAAATTTCAGGTGGTAATTTGAATACCCGCCAGGTTGTCGATCAAAAATTTCTTTTTCAATTAATCGCTGCCACTGTTTCCCACAATTCGGATAAAGAGTTGAAAATATATCGCGAATTACGTTGCTATCCAAAGCAGAACGATTAGCGAGCGCTTCCTCAAAGCAATCGTAAGTATTGTAGACACTTTTATACACATTGAAAAGATAAGGCACATATAACGATTTTTGAGAGATCAATTCAGCATTTAATGAGAACGACTCTACTCGAAAATGGAATAATTCGTGCCGCAGAAGGAGCTGGTAGGCAGCTTGTAAAAAGAGGTGATCACTTTTTTCTGGCACAGGTTTTCCAAAAGCGCGATCCTTTTCAAAAGCCTGTTTTAGCGCAGCCGCAAGCCTGCCGACACCATCTTCAGATATATAAATGCCCCACTTGGCTTTGGTAAAATCTTCGATATCATAAAAAAAATGGATAGGCAGATATGTAGCATAGGCATCCAGACCAGATTCATTAACCTGACTGCCGTTATGCCCAAAATCCTCTTCGAATTTTCTAACAAAGCTTTCGTACGATGCAAGCCATGAATCTTGTGAATCATCATCAATTCTTAGGCCACCAATGAACCCTTGAAATGTTCTTTCACTATTAGTTTGATCCCAAATACTGAGCCAGGAAGTAAACTCTTGAATATCATTGAGCGGAGTCATGTGATTGGATAAATCAGAATAAACAGATTTGACTCGGCTCCTGTAAAGACCGGCAATAAACGAACTTGGTTCTCCAGATATTTCCGTAGGGTTAATGGATTTCGCATATTTATAAGCGATATTGATATAGTCATATAACAGGGGATTGAGAATTTCTTTTGACATAAGTTCCTTTTAAAACAATTAAGGATCGAAAGCATCCGAGGCTATTCACCAAGGATTGGTTTCAATCTTTCCTCAAGTAGGATCAATAATTTAATGGGTTCTTCAAGCAAAAAAGCACGTGCTGCGTCACATTCCCGTTTGGTAATTTTGCTTACATGTGCAGATTTGTTTCGATAATTTTTGACGTAATCATCTAATCTTGCTGGGAACTTGATTTTCTTAATGAATTCATCGATATCAACGATTCTGGCTTTTAG
>CAZHWV010000172.1:0-2550 GCA_964536185.1 uncultured Anaerolinea sp.
CTTCACTGATATTGAAGGCAGCACGCACCTGGCCCAGAAATACCCGAACCAATGGGAGGACTTTCGCAAACGGCACAATGATATTTTGCAAGCTGCGATGGATGCCCATGCTGGGTATGTTTTCCAAATCATCGGGGACGCTTTTTGCGTGGCATTTCAGACCGCCAGTGATGCTGTCCGCGCGGCGGTAAAGGCCCAAATCGATCTGTATACGGAAAACTGGGGGGAAACACCGATCAAAGTACGCATGGGCATTCACACCGGGCAGGCCCAGCTGCAGATAAGTGGACAATACCACGGGTATTTGTCGATGAGCCGCGTACAGCGGTTGAGTTCGGCGGCGAATGGCGGCCAGGTATTGGTTTCACTGACTGTGCAGGAACTGGTGCGGGATTACCTGCCGGAAAATGTCAGTCTCCGCGATTTAGGCAAACGGCGGTTAAAGGATTTGATTCGACCTGAACAGATTTTTCAACTGGCGATCGCGAGCCTGCCGGTGGACTTTCCCCCGATCAAGACACTGGATGCCTATCGGCATAACCTCCCGGTCCAATTGACCAGTTTTATCGGGCGAGAAAATGAGATCGCGGAAGTAAGACAGTCTGTCGCTGCCCACCGGCTGGTCACGTTGACCGGCGCGGGAGGCACTGGTAAAACGCGGCTCTCGCTGCAAGTGGCGGCTGACCTGCTGGAGCAGTTCGCGGATGGGGTCTGGGTGGTGGAGCTTGCCCCACTGCAGGACGCCGAGTTGGTGCCACAGGGCATCCTGGCGGCTTTTGGCTTGCAGGATCAGCCCGGGCTGACGACACTGCAGGTATTGTGCGATTATTTGCGTGAGAAAAAACTGCTGGTGGTGCTGGACAACTGCGAACACCTGCTTGAAAAATGTGCGCAGGTGGCAATTACCCTGTTGAACGCCGCTTCGGAATTGAAAATCCTGGCGACCAGCCGCGAAGCACTCGGCGTCAGCGGGGAGTTGATCTGGTATGTGCCTTCGCTGACCCTGCCGGATGAGCAGCAAATGGTAGTGGCCGAGAATTTCACACAATATGAAGCCGTAAAATTGTTCATTGACCGGGCGCAGCTCGCGCAAAAACACTTTTTGGTGACCAGGGAGAATGCTCCTGCCATCGCGCAGATCTGCCATCGCCTGGACGGCATCCCGCTGGCGATTGAGCTGGCGGCGGCGCGCGTGAAAATGCTGGATGTGGAACAGATCTCGCGGCGATTGGATGACCGTTTTCATTTGCTGGCCGGGGGCAGCCGGACGGCTCTGCCTCGCCACCAGACCCTGCGCGCGGCAATTGACTGGAGCTACAACATGCTCCCGGAGCAGGAGAAGATATTGTTCCGAAGTTTGTCTGTCTTCGCCGGCGGGTGGGACCTGGAAGATGTGGAACAGGTCTGTGCGGAACAGGGCGATGTGTTTGACCTGCTGGGTCGCCTGGTGGATAAATCTCTGGTGGTCGCGGACAGTTCCAGCGGTACCGCCCGTTACCACCAGTTGGAGACCACCCGGCAATATGCGCGCGACCGGCTGGCAGAAGCCGGTGAAGTTGAAAAGCTGCAGACGCTGCACCTCGACTGGTTCCTTGTTCTGGCCGAACGCGGCGTTCCGGGTCTGCAAGGCTCCGCGGCTCTTTTCTGGATGAAGCGGTTGGAACGCGAACTAGATAATTTTCGCGCCGCGCTGGATTGGTCTTTAGACGCAAGGCCGTCGATCGTACCTGGTCTGCGGCTGGCAAATGCCCTGGCCGAGTATTGGTACAGTTACGAAAATATCCATTGGAGTGAAAATTTTCTCTGGCTTGCGAAGGCCGAACAGCGCAGCCGGGAATTGGGAGCCACAGCGGACAGGGCCAAGCTGCTTTATAACCAGGGGACACAGACATTTTTTATCAAGGGAAATTGGCTTGAGGCGCGCGCCTTGTTCGAGCAGAGCCTGGAGATGTACCGGAAGCTGGGCAATGGCTACCAGGCGGAGAAGGCTTACGCGCAGGCCTGGCTGGGGTTCGGATTTTTTTGGCGAGAACCAGGAACCGGGCTCACCTACCTGGATGCAGCTTTACAATTGGCCAGAGAGTCGGGTGACCAGCGCTGCGAGGGCTGGGTCCTGAATTTTTATTCAGAAGTGAAATTCAACCAGGGTGATCTCAAAACTGCCTTTGAGATGACTGAGCGCGGGGCAGCGCTGTACAGCGAGTGTGGAGACCAGCTCTTAAGCGCGAATTGCATTTTTAACATTGGCATGTTTCATACCATACTTGGACATTACCAGGAGGCAAAAATATTTTTGGAGCAGGTCTTGGGCGTATTTATCACTTTCAAAAGTATTGGTGTTGCCTACCAGGTCTTGGTATATCTCGGTGAGGTCTGCCGCGGATTGGATGACTATCCCCAGGCGGAAACCTACTACCGGGAAAGTATCGCCATGAAAATCGCAACTGGAAAACCTTCAAGGCAGTTCATCTCTGTGTATTTGAACCTCGGCTACACTGTTTTGCGCCAGGGCGATGACGCGCACAATCTGCCGCATGCGCGCGGCAATGG
>CAZHWV010000172.1:2560-8173 GCA_964536185.1 uncultured Anaerolinea sp.
GATGATCAGGCATTCGAATGTTTTAGCCAGGCCCTGAGTTTGATCGATGACGAAACATCAAAATACCGCTCTGTCAACTGCCTGGCGGGCTTCGCCGCAGTAGCCGCCGCCCGGAACCTGGCTGAAGTGGCGGCTGCGCTTTACGGCACAGTGGACGCCCTGTTCAAGTCCCTGGCAGACAATGGGCAACCAGTAGAGACCCAGGTCGAACCAGTCGATCGCAAGGAGAACGAGTATTACCAGGCCAAATGCCGCGCCCGGCTTGGAGCGCAGGCGTATAACCTGGCTTTTGAACGGGGACAGGAATTATCACTGCAGGCTGGGCTTGAACTGGCCAGGGAGAAACTGGGATAGCGATAGTGCCTTTCGTCCAAACGAAAAATGACATTTGTAATTTGTATAATATTGAAATTTTGCTATTATTTAGTATATATCTTGATCATAGTGGAAATTCGGAGATACTCTGCTTTGTCTTCAATTGGTCCTCGCATCCGTGTACTACGCCAAACCCGCGGCTTAACCCTCGAACAGGTCGCAGCTGATACCGGCCTATCTGTGTCCTTTATCAGCATGCTGGAGCGCGATAAGGTTTCGATCAGCGTGGATAATCTGGAGCGATTGGCAAACTATTTTCAGGTACACATGGTGCATTTTTTCCGCAGTGAAACTGCCAGTCCGGTGTTGGTCACCCGTCGCGAGGAAATTATCAACAATATGGCGCTCACTGCCCAAGGACCAGCGTCCGTCATCCTGCTGGCTAACCGTCTGGATGCGCACATGGAACCTCTCCTGATCATTATCGCTCCAGGCCAAGAGGAACCCCATTTTCGCCAGCACGAAGCCGACACACTGCTCTATGTTCTCGAGGGTCAGGCTCGCCTGGTTGCGGAAACTGGCGAAGAAATTGAACTTAGCCAGGGCGACCTGGCTTATTACGTCAATATTCCCCACCGCCGCATTACCAACGCCAGCCGCGAAAACAATTTAATAATTATATCAATCACATCCCCGCAGACCAGTTCGCTCGATGAATTATTGGAAGCCCGCAAGGGTTCTTGGGTAATGAGCGCAGAAAAGTAACCCCCCAGTATCTCCTGTTTGGGGCACTTCAAGATCCGATTTGATTTACAGATCATCACTGCACAGGCGCGAGATGTGTCGGTTACAGCAGCCTGGCAATCGAGGTCATGATAACCGCCAGCTTTTGTTCCACCTGTGCCAGAAGTTCACCGTAGACAGGCTCCTTCCCTTGAGCGATGGCAGTTTCAAGTTGTTTTGCCACCGCGCGCAACTCATCTGCGCCAACAGAGCCAGCCAGCCCTTTGAGCGTGTGAGCCAACCGCCGGGCAAGTTCCAGGTCATTGCTCTCCAAGGCTGAGCGGATCGCCTGTACATCCTGCTCATGCTCAGCGTGGAACATCAACAGCATTCGGCGATACAGCACTTTGTTGTCGCCCAGGCGGGCCAGCGCGGCGACCATATCCAGCGAGTCGAGCGCCGCAGGCAGTTCGTCCCGTTTCGATCCAACTGGATCCTGCGGAAGATATTCGGGATGATCTTCAACTGCCTGGAGCGTATGCGCGTGATCCGAAGCCTGGATGATCGTCGCTGCAACAGATTCAGCCTGCGCTGGCTCAGGATGCACCCAGCGCAGTAAAACATTGGCCAGGTTGGTCACATCCACAGGCTTTGAAATGTAATCGCTCAAGCCGGCTTCCAGCGACTTGCGGCGATCGCTTTCCAGGGCGTGGGCGGTCATGGCGATGATCGGAAGCTGAGCAGCACTATACCGTGGATCCTGCCGGATTCGGGCGGTGACCTGGTACCCGTCCATGCCAGGCATTTGAATGTCCATCAAAACGGCGTCGAAATGTTCGCTCGCCACCCTTTCAAGCGCTGCCTCACCATTGCTGGCCAGGGAAACCCGCAAACCCATGTTTTGCAGCATTTCCATTGCCACGTCCTGATTGATTTCGTTGTCTTCCACCAAGAGGATGTGCCCGCCACGCAGGTTTTTTAGAATATCAGGGGACACGGGTCTTGTTCCTGGCAGGGTCAACTGTGGGTTCTTCTGCCCGCGGACTTGCTGCATGGTTTCCAAAAGCTGAGAATTTGTGAAGGGCTTGATCAGGTAGCCATCCAGCTGCACAGTCTCTTCCAGCCGAACAAACTCTTCGGCGCTGATCGTCAGGATAGCCGGAATATGCGTCAACTGAGCGTCATCTTTGAGGCGTTGAATGACCTGCAGGCCATTCAAATTTCCAGGCAGGGTGTAATCCATAAAAACCAGGTCGATGGGCGCCTCGATTTGCGAGTTGCCAAGCAAATCGGCAAATCGCGCTGGCTTTGCCAGCCTTTCCAGGGCAGCCTCGGCCGAATGGACCACTGTCACCTGGCAGGAGTGGAATTCCAGCGCGCTTTGCAACGCTGCGAGCGCCGCGGGATTATCATCAACAAGTAGCACCTGCTGCAAGCCCAATTCCAGAAGGGCAGCCTGCGTTTCAACCTGTTCCGCCCCACGGTAGCCAAATGCCAGCGCAAAGGTGAATACACTTCCCTTTCCAGGCTGGCTTTCAACACTGATCTCAGCGCCCATCATTTGCACCAGGCGCTGGCTGATGGTCAGGCCTAAGCCGCTTCCGCCATAATTGCGGCTGGTGGAATTGTCAGCCTGAGTGAAAGGTTCGAAAAGGTGTGCCAAAGTTTCATCATTCATGCCGATGCCGGTATCGTGAACGGAGAATTCGAGCTTTACTTGTTCAGCAGCTTGTTCGCACAGCAAGATTTGTATGGCGACTTCTCCAGCTTCGGTAAACTTGATCGCATTGCCTAGCAAATTCAGTAGAACCTGGCCCAGGCGGGTGGGATCGCCCAGCAACATGCGCGGGACATCGGGAGCGGTATTAAAAACCAGTTCCAGGTGTTTTTCCCAGGCGCGGTGGGCCACGTTGCTTGAGAGCCTGGCCAGGACATCATCCAGATCGAAACTGGTTACTTCAATCTGGAGCTTGCCAGATTCGATTTTTGAAAAATCCAGAATTTCATTGATGGTCTCCAACAGGGAGAGGCCAGAGATCTGCAGCTTCGCCAGATAATTGCGCTGTTTGTCAGTCAAACCGGTTTGCTGAAGCAGGTGAGTCATGCCCAGGACACCGTTCATGGGTGTGCGGATCTCGTGACTCATCACAGCCATGAAATCACTCTTGGCGCGGTTGGCAGACTCGGCAAGTTCTTTGGCAATCTCGAGTTCGGCGGTTCGTGCGCGAACCAGTTCTTCCAGGTGATCGCGGTGCTGCTGCAATTCGGCCTCGGCTTGCTTGCGCGCGGTAATGTCTGAAACCAAACCCATAAATCGGGTTGGAGACAGTCTCACACCCTCCAGGAACCACATGCCGATATGTCCATCCTTATGCCTGAATGCAAATTCAGCGCTTGTCCGGCCTGTTTCAGCCACAACCTGGAAAAGATGGGCAGCATACTCTTGTGATTCTAGCGGCAAAATATCTGGTATGTTCAATTCCAGCAATTCTTGGCTGGTGTAACCAGTGATTGTTTTTGTCGCCGGGTTGACCTGCAAGTAGTGACCCTTTTCATCGCAGATAAAAACGCCGATGGGCGCATTTTCCAAATAACTGCGAAACTGGTTTTCACTCTCGCGCAGAGCGTCAACCGCTCTCTTGCGTTCGGTGATCTCGGCTTTGAGGTTTTCGAGCGTACGGCGCAATTGCTCTTCCATCTGGTTGAACGAGGAGGCCAGCCCATTCAACTCGCGAATCCGGCTGCTCGTGTCAAGCTGCTGATCCCATTTGCCCTGGGCAAGTGCCTGTGTGGATTGGTTCAGCTGTGATATTCTGCCAGTGATTTTCTCGGTGATGAAAATGCTCACTGCGATAGAAGCAATCAGCGCAAGTAGGATGACCATCAGCGTAATCCTATTGTTGCTATCAATCTGCGCCATGAAAGCCGATTCGGGAATAACGACCACCACGATCCAATCAATACCGTACTGGTCTTGCACAGGTAAAAGTTGTAAAAATTGACGTTTGCCATCCAATTTGAATTCGAGTTGTTGCTGCGCAGTTATGTTTGGATAGCCCCCCAAAGCCTGCTCAATAAATTTTGCTGCCTGGCGGGTGACAACCGTTTGGCTTTTGCGCGCGTCCACACGTTCAAGATTCCCATCGCCATTTTCATCTGTAAACAGGCTCTCACCGCTGGATGCGGCAACCAGAAGACCTGAGCGTTCCATGATAAAACTTTGCCCGCCTTGACCAACATCCAGGGACTTGAGAAAGTCGCTTAGTTGTGAAAGAAAGATATCAACCGACGCAACCCCCAATAAATTTTTCTGTTGATCGTAGATTGGGCTACTGGCTGCGATCGCCAGATCCTGCCCGGTAAAAAGGATGTATACAGTGCTCCAGGTTGCAGCTCCGCTTTGAGCTGCGCCAAGATACCAGGGGCGCGTGCGAGCGTCGAAATTGGGCACAGTTGAAAGCAGATTCGTTGCCTTTCCCAAACTATTGACACCATATTTTTTAAAACTGCCGGATTGCATCCCAGCGGTGTGATAGATATAGAACGAACCCTGCGCGCTTTCACGCCCGCTGCCAGCAATACCGCCGTTAATATTTCCAAAATATACACTGGTGATGGATGGATAGGTTTGGACCTGTTTCAAAAAGTGTTGCTGCAGCATACTGCCATTGCGCGAATCCAGCCAACCGTGTTGAATGTCATTTGCATTGAGCTGAGTAATCTGGTGAGGCGTTCCCAAAAACGTGAGCAGGTGCTGCTCGATCCGCAAAATGATCTCGTTGCGCAGTTGATGAGCGACATTATTGACAGCTTTTTGGCCATTTACGAAGGAAAGATATCCGACAGACAAAGTGGTCAAGAGGATCAGTGCGACAAAAGGCGCAATAAAGACCATGCGCAGAGAAACAGGACGAAAAAATATTCCTGAACGCAAGGGTGGTTTCAAAGAATACCTTCTTTCTGAAAGGCTGGTCATCCAGAAAAGAACTTTTCTGGATGACCAGGTCAACCTAAACGATTTTCAAAAAAGCCTGCACGATCTGCGGGTCAAAGTGTTTGCCCGTTTGTTCTTGGAGATACTTGCGTGTTTTTTGTTTCGTCCATTTCTTTCGATATGGGCGGTCATTTGTGAGCGCATCCCAGACATCGACAATCGCAAAAATTCGCGCTGATAAAGGAATCTGATCTCCGCGCAAACTCTGCGGATACCCACTGCCATCCCATTTCTCATGATGACAATAAGGGATGGCGATGGCATCTTTTAAGTAGGCAATGGACGCCAGCATATCGTGCGCGAGTTGGGGATGCTTGCGCATGCTGACCCACTCTTCATCTGTCAAAGGTCCTGCTTTAAGCAGGATCGAGTCGGGTACACCCATCTTGCCGATGTCGTGCAACAGCGTGCCGCGCCGAATTGCTATTAACTGTGACCCGCTAACGTGCATGGCTCGCGCCAATTTCACGGTCAAGTCTGTGACACGCAAGGTATGCCCCTCGGTTTCATGGTCGCGCAGATCCATAGCCCGCGACCAGCCTTCGATGGTGGCTTCATACGCCTGGCTGAGATCCTGATTG
>CAZHWV010000173.1:0-8152 GCA_964536185.1 uncultured Anaerolinea sp.
AAACATTCGTAAGCGTTAGGAAAGCCATAATTCACCGTTTTGAAATGAAGGGTAATTCCAAATTAATTCCATGCCCTAATGAGCTCCCGCCAGGCTGCCATCCGTCTTGCCACGGTTAAGCAGCTGCATCAAACCCAAAAAAGCCCAGGTCATTAAAAAGCTGATGATCGTCAGTGAGGATGACTCATAGGTCTTATTCTGCCCTATCAACGACATATACGGACCAAAGGCATTATTCCCCACAATGAAGGTTGCGATGGTAAACTCGCCAACCACAGTTGCCAGTGTTAGAAAGGCGCCGCTCAGGATGGCGACCCGCAAGTTAGGGAAGATCACTTTGAACAATATCGTACCCCAGCCTGCGCCCAGGCTTTGTGCGGCTTCGGTCAGAGAACGGACATCGATGGCCGCCAGACCAGTATCCACCGCTCGAAACATATAGGGTAAAGTAAGCACAACGTAACCGGCTACCAGGAGTGCATTCGTCCCTATGGTTGTGTTCGTCAAGTAAAACGGTGCCCCGCTAAAAACTCGGATCAAGCCATAGACCAGCACAATGGCCGGGATAACAAAAGGTAGCAAGCTAATAAAATCAACCATCACACGCAGTTGGGGAAGGCGCAGGCGAATCCAGTATGCCGTTGGCACCACCAGCAGAATGCTGAAAATGATCGTCAGTACAGCCATTTCGATCGAAAATATAAAAGTATTCCAGAAGACCGGATCCTTAAAAATATTTTCGTAAGCCACTAAGCTTAATACGCCTTTTTTTGCGCGCAGGGAAAAATCAAAGGTCGCAACCAGAGGTACAAAAAAATATAAAACGCCGATCGCAACCCAAAACCACGACCAGAATGTGTTCCGTTTCATTTACGCAGCCACCTTTCGCTTCTGTGGCGCAGGAAGTAGTAACCCGTCATCGTAACGGCCATCACAAATACCATACCCATTGCCAACGCATACCCAAGACCCGGATTGTGCAAGACATCGCCCCTGATCTGTGAGCCAATCACAATGGTCACCAGGTTAATAAAACCACCGGTCAGTGAAAGCGCTGTCGCATATGCTCCAAAAGCATTCCCAAACAGTAAAATCATGGTTCCCAGAATGGATGGCATTAATATTGGCAAAGCTACTTTGGTCCAATACTGAAAAGGAGTGGCACCTAAGTTCTCAGCACCTTCACGCCATTCTTTTTTCAGACCATCTAGGGCAGGGGTAATCACCAATACCATAAGCGGGAATTGAAAATACATGTATGTCAATGTCAGCCCCCAAAAGCTGTAAAGACTGAAACCCTGATCGTATAAATTGAGGTTAAATAATAATTTCAAGATCATCGTGACCATGCCAGTTCGCCCAAGCGTGGCTATAAAGGCAAAAGCCAGTGGAACACCGGCAAAATTTGAAGCGACTCCTGAAAAAGTCGAGAGCGCCGCACGCATCCAACGCGGCAGCCCACCCATCGTCACGGCATAGGCCATGAAAAATCCCAACAAGCCACCAGCCAATGCGGTCACCACGCTGATGCGAATCGTAACCCAATAAGATGCCAGAATGGATGGTTCCAACAGACCCACAAAGTTCAAGAGGGTGAATTGTCCCTGCGAATTCTGAAAGGCTCCAATCAAAAGTGAAGCTGATGGTAAAAAAATGAATAAAAATGCAAATAAGAAAAATGGCACTACGCCAAGCCAGTTGCGCCAACCCGAAAGTGCGGGACGCGCTTTTGGCGCGTCCCGCTTGTTGTTTAATTGTGGTAAGTTGGGGTTATTTGACATCGGCGCCGACGACGGTCATCCACTGATCGCCAATGACTTTTACAGCAGCTGCAATCTGATCGATGGTCGGAAAGGCGACCTTCAAATCAGCTGCGGGGAGGTTAGCAGCGAGATCTGCCGGAATAATATTGCGGGCAAACATATCTGCTGAGCGAGCCGGTACACAGCCACTTTTGACGAAAACCATCTGGCCTTCATCAGAATACAGGTATTCCATCCAAAGTTTTGCAGCATTGGGATGTGGGGCATAAGCTGAAATCGCCTGAATATAGACGCCGGCGATAGTACCACTCTTAGGCATAACAACTTCGATATTCGGATTGCCAGCCAGCGTAGCCTTATCAGCCAGAGCGCTGTAGTTCCAGCGCATAATAACAGGGGTTTCACCCTTTGCAACAGTTGCTTGTTTGGCAATAACTGGGACAAAGTTTCCGGCATCATTCAATTTCTTGAAAAAGTCGAGACCAGGCTGGACATTATCGAGAGAACCGCCATTAGCCAAAGCTGCAGCAATCACACTCAATTGTGCCTGCGAAGAAGTTCGAGGATCACCAGATAGAGCAACCTGTCCCTTGTACTCGGGCTTCAACAGGTCGGCCCAGTCTTGTGGAACATTCTTGACTACATCTTTGTTGACTTCGAAAGCCAGAACACCGTAATAATCCGCATACCAATTACCAGCCGCATCCTTGGAAGCGGCTGGAATGCTATCCCAAGTGGCAACCTTGTATGGCATGACCAGCTTTTCCGCGATCAACTGTGGGCCAAAACCGTAACCAACATCGATCACATCCGGAGCCTGCGGACCCTTGTTGTCTTTATTGGCCTTAATAGCATCGATTTCTTCACCTGAACTGCCATCCGGGAGTAATTCGTTTACAGCAATTCCATACTTACCCTTGAAGGTGTCAATGGCTTCACCATAGTTGCACCAACTGCGGGCCAAAGCAATTACGGTCAGATTGCCTTCAGCCTTGGCAGCAGTAACCAATTCAGCCATCGGATCCGCAGCGACGGGGGCAACTGTCGCTTTCGCTTCTTCAGTCACTTCAGCGGGGGCGCCGCAGGCTGCCAATAATATTGAGGCAACCATCAGCAGTGAAAAAACCTTGAAAACCAGATTCTTATTACGCATTTTCTTCTCCTTATTGGGATGGATCAAAGTAAATTTGGTGACTGACAACTCCAGCACCAAATTCCAGGACGTATGAAAGGTTGGTATTGATTCTGATGCAAAATTACCATCAGTAAAACCAGGCTTCCCCGTTTTTTGATGAAACAATTTCATCGAAAAAACATTTATTTATGCCTTTCATCCCGTAAAGAAATTATACACGCGAATGACAAAGCATGCTACACTTTTCCCTGTCATTAACCCAACCATAACAAGGAGTTAATATGCCACAATACCCACCTGAGCCATTCCGCATCAAAGTTGTTGAACCAATTTGCCTGATTCAACCTGAAGCACGGCAAGCAGCCCTCCAGGCCGCCGGATATAATCCATTCACACTCATGGCCAAGGATATTTATATCGATCTATTGACCGACTCAGGCACCGGCGCTATGAGCCAACACCAGTGGGCCGCCATCATGCAAGGGGATGAATCTTATGCAGGCGCGCGCTCCTATTTCCGCCTAAAAGATGCCGTCGATGATATTTTTGGTTTCAAACATTTCGTTCCAACTCACCAGGGACGGGCAGCTGAAAACATTCTCTCCGCAGTACTCGTCAAACCCGGCTGCCAGGTCCCTTCAAACATGCATTTCGACACCACCGATGCTAATATCCGCGCTCGGGGTGGACAACCAGTGAACCTTGTTATTGAAGAAGCTTTTGACCCGGCCAATCCGCATCCCTTTAAGGGCAATATGGATCTTGCCAAACTAAAAGCCTTTATCGATGAAACCGGTCCCGAAAACATCCCCCTGGGAATGATCACTGTCACCAATAACGCCGGGGGCGGCCAACCCGTATCGATGGAAAATATCAGAAACGTTGCTGCGCTTTACCATTCCTATCAGATCCCCTTCTTTATCGATGCCGCGCGATACGCGGAAAACGCCTATTTCATAAAATTACGCGAAGTTGGCTATGCCGCGAAAACCCCGATTGAGATCGCACGGGAAATGTTTTCGTATGCAGATGGTTTTTGCATGTCAGCCAAGAAAGATGCTATCGTCAACATCGGTGGTCTTTTGGCAATGAATGACGAGAATACATTCCAGAGCGTCTCAAACGAACTGATCCTGCGCGAAGGTTTTGTTTCGTACGGTGGTCTTGCCGGGCGCGACCTGGAGGCTATGGCAGTTGGGCTATACGAAGGCCTGGACGAAGACTACCTGGCCTATCGTCTGGGCCAGACCGCCTACTTGGCTGGTTTATTGCGTAAACAGGGTCTGGGCTTGATCGAACCACCTGGTGGTCACGCGATCTACCTGGATGCAGGCTCACTGCTACCTCACATCCCGCACGGCGAATTTCCAGGGCAAGCCCTCGCCGTTGAACTGTACCTGGAAGGCGGGATCCGCGCCTGTGAGATTGGTTCGGTCATGTTCGCAAAACCAGACCCGGACACTGGTGAGATGATCTATCCCCGCCTCGAACTGGTCCGCCTGGCAATACCACGTCGGGTTTACACCCAATCACACCTGGATTACATCGCTGAAACCCTGGGAGAGATCACCAAACGGGCTGATAAATTGCGCGGATACAAGTTAACTTACGCCCCTGAGTTGCTTCGTCATTTCACTGCCCGGTTTGAACCACTTTAGAATTACAAATGGTAAGTTGTGCAAAGAGGCAATGAAAAAACCTTTGTCCCTTTGCACAATGTTCTTTTACGCCTATTTTTGTTGCTGCGCAAACACCCCAAAGTGATTCCCAACCGGTCTCTCCCTCCCAGGAATTCCATTATCAATGGGAGAATTCATGACCTTATATTCACCCGTTTTCGGGTCCTGAATCACCAACGTGGACGACCCACCGCCATCCAGATTGATGGCGTTATCCCCGCCATAATAGAGCATCAGCTCAGCCATTTCTTGTATCGTAACGCCATCACTGTAAAATGGTTGGCGGCCATCCACAACGATCAAGATCAGGCGCGTGCCTGGGCCATCCAGACCAATCGCGGTGCGCGGCGCAGTTCGCGTATCGTTCAGATCTGGGACCGGTGTTTTATTCTGCACCAACCAGCTCTGCCCTGAAATGGCGTTATAGACTTTGCTATCTGTCGTGCCAAAGGTCGCATCATTCTTGGAATTGACAAAAAGCGTCGGCCCTTTACTTTCACCGTATTCCTTTGAGCGAGAGGCCGCAAATCCATTCGGAGAAATCGGATCGCCAACGTGAGGATAATAGCTGAAAATGTTTTTTGAAACCCAAGGAGTAAAACCATCACCGTTAATCGCCACCTGCACATTAAATTCTTTTGCAAATTGCGAAGTTGTCCGTGCTCTCAATGAATTCTTTTTATCCCCTTGGGATGTAGTCCCCTTTCCAGTAATGGATTCGGGAGGCGTGACGAATAACTCAATATTTTTACATGCTAAATCAATTGTAACAATATGCGCAACCAACGTGCGAGGCGTGTAATGTACCCGGCGATAATAAACAACACACGGGTAAAGTTCTTCTCTCATTTCAATCGGCGCAGGTCGTCCACCATAATAGATGGTCACAAAAGCTGTTGTACACAACAGGGTCAATAGAATAATCATCCCCCATGACAATATCCGCTTTTTCATAATCGGAATTCTAACCCAAAACCCGAATATAATAAACACAATACGTGTCTTAAAAAATTCGCATTTCAGGCAGGAATGAATGATCCGAAACCAGTGGTATGCAATTCTCGAATCCAATGAAGTAAAAAAAAGCCGGCCAGTTGGTGTGACCCGTATGGGTGAAAAAATGGTCGCATGGCGCAACAGCGCGGGAATATTGACGGTCATGTCAGATAAATGCCCGCACAGGGGTGTGATGCTGAGTATTGGAGAAATAAAATCAGATTGCATCCTATGCCCCTTCCATGGTTTTGAATTTGACACCTCCGGAGAATGCACCCTTGTCCCGGCCAACGGTAAGAATGCCCATCCACCTAAAGCCCTCAAAGTCCGGACTTATGCCACCCGCGAAGTCTATGGACTGGTCTACATCTGGTGGGGTGAGCAGCGTGATAGCTATCCTCCCTTGCCATACTTCGAAAGCATCGATGAGAAATTTGTTTACAGCACCATTCGCGATCACTGGCAGACACACTATTCACGCGCCATCGAGAACCAGCTGGATGTTGTTCATCTTCCCTTTGTTCATCGTACAACTATCGGCGCAGGCAATAAAACAGTGGTTAATGGTCCACTGGTGCGAGTTAAAAATCATTACCCCCAGGATAACCTGATTGAATTATGGGTCAACAATGAAGTGGATACCGGCCAAACACCGTTAAAACCCTCGCAAATGCCAGAACCAGAACGCCGCCCCTTCCTGCAATTCCGTTACCCGAACGTCTGGCATAACTGGATTAGCGATAGCATCCGCGTGTTTGTGGTTTTTGCGCCGGTCGATGCTGATAACACGCTCATGTACCTGCGCTATTATCACACGACAAAGACACCGCTCCTGCGTCAAATTGTTGGTTTTTTGGGTAGTCTGGCTAATTTGGTGATCGAGCGACAGGATAAACGTATCGTCATTACCCAGCAACCCAAGCGACCCGACCTTGATATTGGCGAGACGCTCATCCAGGGTGATAGTCCAATCATCACCTATCGCAAAATCCGCCGCGCATTAATTGAAGCTGAGTGATAACAAGATTCAAGCCTTCTCCGCCACCATCATCTCATTGAAAGACCGGATCGAGACTTCCAACATAGCCAGATCCGGTTCGCGGGTGGTTAGTTTCTGTAAAGCCAGATTCGGCCTGATCAACCAGCGTACTAGCGATAAATTAAGATGGTTCGCCATCCAACGGATATATTCCAGCGATATGCCAGCCAGAACCGGGATTAGCAGGATGCGCCCAAGGATTTGATTTATTACCGTCATGTCACGCAAAAAACTATAGGCTAAGATCGACAAAACTGCCAATGTCAGTAAAAAGGAAGTGCCGCAACGAGGGTGCTCCAATGGAAATTTCGAGACAATCTCAGGTGTAAGCTCTGCACCGGCCTCAAAGGCGTTAATGGTTTTATGTTCAGCACCGTGATATTGAAATACGCGCCGAATTTCGGGCATGAGTCCCACTGCCCACATATACCCACCGATCAGCAACAACCTGAAAACACCTTCCAGCACCGCTCCTGACACTACGTCCAACCCTAGCCATTGTCCAAGTTTACCCACTCCGTAAGGCACCAGGAAAAACAAGCCAACCCCAAAAGCCATTGAAAAAGCCAATGTGCCATAAAGCAGAGGACCTTCAAGCTTTTCGTCCTCACCAGTCTGGATATTGGCAGAAAGAGTCAGTGCTTTCATTCCCAGGCCAAGCGCATCCCATAGCAAAATTACGCCGCGCAGAAAAGGGATTTTTGCGACCCCAGACTGGTAAATACCAGATAATTTTTCAGTGTGGACGATCACCTGCCCATCTGGGGCGCGCATTGCAATTGCGAGAGCTTTCTGGCCGCGCATGAGCACACCTTCAAGCACAGCCTGTCCACCGTACGTAATGATTCTATCTTCCATGCGCCTAATCCTTGTTTTATCGTCAGCCGTATCCTGCATCAGCAAGTCACGCGAACACAGCTGATTTATAAATTGAAAAAGAAATGGATCAATGTATCGATCCCGCGGTACCAGGTGGGCAAATGAAGTTTTTCATTCGGAGCATGCAAGTTATCATCAGGCAATCCGAAACCGGTCAGTACAGATTCTATTCCCAGGATGGTCTGCATTTGTCCCACCACTGGAATGGAGCCACCTTCCCGCCGAAAATACGGCTGTACTCCCCAGACATCTCGCAGCGCAGCTCCAATCGCCTTGACACCAGGCTGATTTAGATCTGAAATGGAAGCTGGCGCGCCAGAGAATTTTTCCAGCTCCCAGCGAATTGTCCGAGGCGCGTGCTCAACCAAGAAACGCTTTAATTGTTCGTAAACAGTATCTGGATCTTGGTCAGGAACCAGGCGACAGGAAATTTTCGCCATAGCCCAAGCCGGGAGAACTGTCTTCTGGCCTTTACCGGTAAACCCAGACAGAAGCCCATGAATTTCTAGAGTCGGGCGCGCGCCCGTACGTTCAGCTGGGGAATATTCTGGTTCACCCCACAAAACTTCAACGCCAGTCAGTGCCAGGTATTCCGCTTCCGTGTTTGGCAAACGGCTAAAATCTATGCGTTCCTCCGCGCTCAACTGACACACGCTACTGT
>CAZHWV010000174.1:0-8018 GCA_964536185.1 uncultured Anaerolinea sp.
GCCCGCGCGTGGGAGCGCATCACGCGCATGGCCGAGATGGCTGAAAACCAGAATCACCCCGAACTTGCCCTGGCAGTGTACGAAGCCTGCGGAGCCGGTCCGGTATCAGAGCAGGGCGAAAGTGCTGGATCTAATGAAAAATTCCTGCGGAAAAAATATGAGAAAATTAAGGACAGGCTGCGCACGCTTGGATTTAAGTACCCATAGAAGATACCTTCACGCGTCGGTAAAGATTTCCGCCGGTACCCAATAATCGACCCAGTTGAGCAATATTTCCAATGATGGATCATTCAGCACTGCTACAACGCCTGCGCGACTTCGTCAACAGCGAATCCGCAACACAATTAGCCAACTTGCAGCGCCAATGGGATTTACCATTAGGCGAGCGAGTCATGCGCGGTTACGCGATTGAAGGCCTGACCGTGGAAAGCTTTAATAAAAATTCAATGCGGCTGCGCTGCCATACCAATGAATCGCGTTTTCGTGAGGGTGATTTCCTTGTGCTGCATCGCAGCACACCAAATGGGTTGGAATCCGCCCGAGCCTTGATTGAATATGATGATGAGACCATCCTCGATGTAACCTTGCTTAGCGGCAATCCCTTCATGTTGCAAGCTGAACCAACCGGTTGGATTGCAGATGAAGGCATGCTGGATTTGCGGCACTTCCATCTGGATGCTTTGGATGAAGTGGCGGATACCTGGCGCGGTCGCGAAATTATTTTGCCGATGTTAAGCGGCGAGCGTACCCCGCAGACCGATTTTGCGCGGTATGAGCGCGCGCTTGAAACCGCACAAGGCCTTGGTTTGAACGAAACCCAGTCAGAAGCAATTGCCCAGGCGTATGGTACCGATCTTTACCACCTGATCCAGGGCCCGCCTGGCACCGGAAAAACCTACGTGTTGGCCCAACTGGTTCGCATGCTGGTGGCAGATGGCTATCGCGTGCTGATCAGTGGCCTGACGCACCGCGCCATCAACAATGCACTCAATAAAATTTACGATATCGATCCAATGCTGCCAGCCTGCAAGATTGGATTGGAATCTCGCACTGCCGACCTGAAAGTGCCAAATTATGAAAACTTCATCGAGTCTGGCTTTGGAGATTTGGTAAAGGGCTACGCGGTCGGCGCGACCCCATTCGCAGTGCGCAGCAAAAAACGTCTGGCCGGAGTGGAGTTTGATGTCATCATTTTTGACGAGGCATCGCAGATCACCTTATCTTTGGCCATTATGGGCATGCTTTCGGGGAAGAAATATATTTTTGTTGGTGATGAACGCCAATTACCTCCCGTCACATCGCTCAAGGGTAGCCATGTCGGGAACGCATCCATTTTTGGTTACCTGGCCGGGCGCAGTTCGGAAACCATGTTGACCACCACCTATCGCATGAACGATGTGCTTTCACGCTGGCCCAGCCGAGAATTTTATGAAGGCCGGCTTTATCCATATCCGCAGACTGCCAACCGTAGGCTTGGCCTGCACAAAATGGATGGAGTCTGGGATCATGTGCTCGACCCCGAGCAGCCAGCGGTCTTTATTGATTTGCATCATCGTGGAAATACCACGCGCAGCAACAAAGAAGCCGAGATTATCACGGAATTGATCCAGTCACTGTTATTTGCCCGGATAGCGCCTGAACAAATCGGTGTAGTGGTTCCGTATCGCGCGCAAGGGCGTGTCATTCGCAGCAAGTTACGTAAGACCCTGGTGGATGAGAAATTCACACGCGCGATTGTGGTGGATACGGTCGAGCGCATGCAGGGCCAGGAGCGCGAAGTGGTGCTGGTCTCGCTGACCACATCAAACGCATCCTTCGCTGCTGATCTGGCAGACTATTATTTCCAGCCGGAGCGCCTGAACGTGGCCATTACCCGGCCTCGCACCAAACTAATCATTGTCGGTTCAAGCAATGTTCTTGAAGCCCAGCCAACCGATACTAACCAGCAAGACTGGGTGGAACTATTACGCAGCTTGCTCGATACCTGTATGACAGTATCCCTTTAGTATGACCCAAATCACTCCCGCATCCCCTGTTGGCAGTCTGCCCCCCGAAGTCTTGCGAGCGTTTCGTTATTTCAAAGCCTTGCCAGATGATTTTCGAGTCTGGCATCATCTGACACCCTGGGATAAGGAAGCGCCTGATTTCTTTATTTTGAACCCGGACAACAGGGCTCTGTTGGTGAAGGTCAGCACGCAGACCGATAAAGACTCTCGCCCGGCAGCCCAAATGCTGCTAATGGGGGATGACCGGACGGTGCTGGGCGAGGCACAGGGAAGTGTGCTCAAAGCGTTTCTGGCAAAACTGGTCCCCGAATTAGCTCTTCACATTCGAACCGCAGTGCTTTTCCCAAACATTCCAAACAAACATCTGGCGGCTAACCAGCCAGAAAATTCTGAGCAAACACGCTGGCTGGGCCAGGAGTTGCTCCAGACTGCCAGTCAGCCCACCTGGCTGGAGTTGTTTACCGGAAAGCGCCTGCGAGAACTTGGGATTGAGTATATTCGCCAGTATTTCACGCCCGAGTCGGTTGTTCCTGCCACACTGACGGTGCGCACACCGGATGGCGACAGGCAGCGAGCTGGCCTGACAGATTACTTGCTCGACAGTCAGCAGGAACAGGCGGTAAAGAACGATCTGGAACTGCCCTTCGAACAGCAGAATGCATCCAAAGATTTCCATGTGGGCATCATCAACGGGGTGGCGGGCAGCGGCAAGACGCTTATCCTGCTTTATCGCCTGCGTTTGTTGCATGCTTTGTTTCCTGGTAAGCGTTTTCTTGTCCTGACCCATAACAGGCCGCTTATTCGTGATTTGAAATCCCGTTATAAACGCCTGAGTGGTGATCAGCCGCGCAACATTACCTGGGAAACATTCAACGGTTTTTGCCGGCGCCACTGGCCAAACAGCGCTGAATGCCAATGGATTGACCCACTCCCAAAGTCTCCACGCGAAAGGTTTATCCAGGCAGTCCGGGAAAAATATTTCTCGGGCACGGCCATCACCGCAGAAAGCCTGGACACTGAACTGGATTGGTTCAAAGACCAGGTTCCGATGGACAAGGCTGAATACCTCAAGGTAGAGCGCAAGGGACGCGGCTTCCGCCTGTACCAGGAACAGCGCGCCAAAATGTGGGATGCCATGATGGAATATCAAAACCAGCTCAAGGCCAAAAATTGCGTGGACTGGGGAGATGTGCCGCGCAGAATGTGGGACTTCGTCAATGATGGCAAGGTAAGACTGCCTGTTTACGATGTTGTCCTGATTGACGAAGCCCAGTTTTTTGCCCCGATCTGGTTTGACATCGTAAGGCGGATTGTACAGCCCAACAGCGGCCATCTCTTCATTGTCGCTGACCCTACACAGGGGTTTCTTGGACGAGGCGCCTCCTGGAAATCGCTTGGCATCGAGGCGCGCGGGCGGACAAACAATTTGCGGCGCTCATACCGGACAACCCACGAAATCCTGAACTTTGCGACCTTGTTTTATCGCAAACGCGTGCCCAAGAACGACTCAGACGAGGACATTCTGGAACCTGACTTGATGAATATGCCACCGGGGGTTTTGCCAGTGCTACTGCCAGTGCGCAGCTCACAGGATGAGGTTGGCGTGGTCACGGCTGAGATTGTAGCGCTGCATAAAAGCGGCTATCCTTTGCAAAATTTATTGGTCCTGCATGCAGAATATGGGGTGGAGGCCTTGATTGAGTCTTTAAACAGGCACCTTGGAGAAGGAAAAGCGGTTGATCCCAAGAATGCAGCGCCTGATGATTGTGTGCGCGTCACCACCATGAATGCCGGTACCGGGCTGGAAAGCCCAATCGTATTCCTGGTAGGGCTGAACCGCCTGTTTGAGCGCGAGCAGAGTTTGCGTTTATCCGAAGAAGAAGCGGACCGGCTCATGCTGGAGAATACTCGCAAGGTATACATGGCAGCCACAAGGGCTGGACAGCGGTTGGTGATTACTTATGTTGGGGTGCTGCCGGATATTTTGCGAGAATTATTGAATATTGGGTCTGGTTAGAATTCAAGTTACTCATGGGTACTTTGTCCCAAAAATGATTATTTTTCATATACCGGCATAACACGGAGAAACTCATGAAAACCCCTGAAGCTCAGCTTCTGCTGGTTGCACTTTTCATCGCAACCGCTCTATTGCTCTCCGACTGCAATGCCATTTTTATTACCGATATCAAAAGCGATGGCTTCGGCACCTACACCCAGGAACTTGGTTTCACCAAGGATGAAGCCTCGATGGCAAGCCTGAACAGCGGAGGCAGCGGTGAAGAATTTTGCACCAACGCCAATTCTCAAAGTGGTGGCAGCGAATTGCCTCCAGGCGCAAAGGTTCGCCAGGAAGGACGTGGCGATGGCGAAACCTGATGGATTTACAAATTCCCTTTCAAAACGCTAATGGGAATACCCTCAAGTGAAACTGGAGTCCATTATGAAACAAAATTTCACCCTGCTTGTCTTGCTCTTGGCTAGCCTAGCCTGTAATGCCGCCCTGGGTGGGAATTCAACATCTGAACCCCCATCCAATACGGTGGACCAACCTCCCACAGCTATCGCGCCGCCTACTCAGATGCCCGGGAGGTTAATACCCGATACTCCTACCCTGACACCTGAAACCTTACCGCTTAACACCATACAACCTGACACCTTGGAACACAAATGGGCAGCCCGTAGTTTCTCCGAACCGAGACTGGCGCCGATCCAGACCTGGCTGATGGCCAGCCTGATGTGACCAACTGCTCCGACCCGATTCTGCCTACCTGGGCGCTGCCCGCCTCTGACCAACCGCAAGCTCTCACGCTCACCTATACCACGCCGCTGCTTCCCCACCAGGTGAATCTATTCCTGGTGGGCAACCCGCAGCAAATCCTGTGCGTTGAAGTCGTGAACTCGTTGACCGGGCTGGGGCGGCTCATCTATGACCGTGAACATCCGGAAGTGAAACTGCCGGATGGCAAAACCTGTCCGGTGCAGGTTTCTATTCCAGCCAACCTCGATTTCGAGGTGGATACTATCATTGTCCACACTGATGCTGCGAAAACCCCCTCGAAGTAGATGCCGTTGAAATGGTTGGCAAACTGTACGGTTATCTGGATGCGCCTGTTTTCTGGCGCGTGCCGCTCGAGAGTACTCCGCGCAGCCTGGCGGTTGGCAAAAATGGCCTGGTTTACGTTGTCACGGCTGATGGGCGTCTCCATACCTTCGATGTGGATGGCAACCAGCTTCCTGCCCTGTCCCTGCCCTCGGGAACTAAACCGAGTCATGTGGTCGCTGACCCATTTGGCAGTCTGGTCATCATTGACGATGAGCAAGGCCGGTTCTTTGTCCTTTCGCCCGAGGGCAAACTTCTCGCCAGCGGCGGGCAGGATATTTTTGGCCCGGCGGCGGTCAGCCCCGAGAATGGTAACTTGTATCTGCTAATGGGCAGCGCCATTCACATCTACACCATCGACACCGGCGATTTCGTCCGTATCATCCCGCTCGACGACTTGCACTCTTACGCCGGTTTGGCCATCGATAAACTCGGCGCTCTCTACACCGTTCGTGATTATGACTGGGACCCAACCTGGGTGCAACTCACTTCTTCCACCGGCGAGGAAATGAATGCCATGCCACTCAAAACCTCCAACATGGTCGACAATGCCGCCAGCGACGTCGCAATTGACGCTAGCGGGAATTGCTATGTCTTGTTTATCGGTAATACTGGCAATATCGCCGTCCACAAGCTAGACCCGAATGGCTACTTCTTGAATCGCTTCGGCAAACTCGATTATGATTCCGATCCCACACCTGAGGGCTTGCTTTTCGAGCCGCGCGCGATTGCCGTCAGCCCGGATGGCCGCTATATTTTCATTACTGATGGCTACGAAGAAAAATCCCACCTGACCGCCTTTCTTCTGGAGCCTGAACAATGAAATGGCGCTTTTTGGGTCTCGGGTTTTTTCTAATCCTGGCAATCTTGGCCTGTTCCCTCGGCGCGCCCGCTGTGTCAACTTCTGCCCCGGCGGAATTAACACATCCTGTCCCTGCTACCGTAGGATCGACAGAGTCATCCTCGGCAGTTCCCGCCGCCTCTGAAACATCGAACCTGACACCTGGTACGCCCACTCTCACACTTATACCTGTTTCCCAGCCTACCAGTTTACCGGCTACTTCCACGCCTGTATCCATGTCTAATCCCGCCCTGAGCACTGTCGAAGGTTGTTTACCGGACTCTCCGCTCTCCTTTGCTTACCTTCCCAACTCAGCCTACATCGCCGAAATAATCCCCACTGACGATGGCAATTTTATCCTGCGGGGTCGGGCGGATGATTACAATGGCACCTGGCTGGCCAAAATGAATGTGGACGGCAACCTGCTCTGGCAAAATATTTACGGGAATGAGTTGGGCAACTTGCAGCTTACGCCCAATGGCAACTTTATACTTGAACTCGGCAAATCGAACCTGGAACTGGCCCCCGGATGGTTCCGTGGTGCGTGGCCTGGCGGTTCCCTGGTACCACACCAACCCGGATGGCAGTTTTACGGTTGTTTCTGGAAGCTCCGCGGCGCGTTACACAGACTCGCGGACCCCACTCTGGCAGGTGAAAGTCAAAAACTTTGGTGGTTTCAATGCCCCCACCAACGATGGCGGCGCACTGTTTGCCTATGCCGGGGTTTACGTGGATACCTCCGTGTACTGGGCACCTCAATACACCGATCTCAAAGTCATCAAAATCAGCCCGGAGGGGGAGGTGCTCCAGCATGTCTATGGCAAACTGGTTGGGTACGAAACCCTCGGTTTCCTCCAAACTACCGAGGATGGCGGGTCGCTCCTGGTCGGTTCCCACGCCTATGAGGAACTTGGCGCAGATTTTGACATTTGGCTGATGAAATTAAACGCCAGCAGTGGCCTGTCCTGGCAAACGACGCTCAGATTGCCGCCCTATAACGAAACCCTGCGCGCCATCCACTTACTGAAAAACGGCTATCACGTCATCGCCTCCACGCTGGAAAGCGACAACCCGGTGCTCGTGCGGCTCAAGCCCAACGGAAGCCTGAACTGGCAAAAAGTGCTCACTTCCAGTCGTGGGCCGGTCGAAGTCAAAGCTGTGGCCGACACTGTCGATGGCGGCCTGCTCCTGGCCGGAGAGACCTGGGAGAAAACCAATGTTTATTGGCTGGCGCGGCTCGACTCCAAAGGCAATCTCATCTGGGAGAAAATCATCGGTTTCTACGATATGCCTGGCGCACCGGGGAATGAAATCGACGCCATCCTGCCGCTCGGAAACGGCGAAATACTTATCGCCGGGAATACCGACCTGGTCGGCGATGCACTGGCGGCCACTTCATCTGCCTGGCTGGCTCGGATTCCGGATGCCGGGCAAAGCATCGGCTTTTTGAGCATGCAGCCCGCCAAATTCACTCTGACTACCACTCTTGGTAGCCGGCCGAACACGGTGAAAGACGAAATTAGCCAGACCGCAGAGATTCCCCTGAAAGAGATTTGGTTCACTCCGCTGGCAACCAATCTCCAGCCTGTCCCAGCTTGCCTTGGCGCTGGAGCCTCCTTTCCCACCCCAGCTGACTTGCCCTCCCTGACGCCTTCAATTACTTCCACGCCATCATTTGCTCGCGACCTGTACCTGACCAATCCGCCCGTGCAGGGCGATGAAGTGCTCAAACTCCAGCAGCGCCTGGTTGAACTGGGTTATAGCGAAGTCGGCACGCCGGATGGCGTCTTTGGCAAAATGACCGAAGCCGCCGTGCGCCGTTTCCAGGAGCAGAATGGCTTGGAGGCGGATGGCTATGTTGGTCCCAAGACCTGGAAAGCCCTCTTTAGTCCCGAGGCCGTGCCGTCATTGAAATAAACGCTGTCCCACGGTAGTAGTTGGTGAGCCGATGGTGATTTAGCGGTCCCCTTGGTCAGAATGGTCTGGATCAGGAACGGTAATGGTAAGTTTGTCGCCATATCATCAGCCAGAACGTATCGACCAAATCATGCTTGATAAGCGTCTGAATGAG
>CAZHWV010000175.1:0-7775 GCA_964536185.1 uncultured Anaerolinea sp.
GGGTTGGCCGCGCAATACAGTCATCGCAAATACCCCTGACCACGTTTATTTTTGTTTCCCGACTTTAAATCAGTCATGTCGTCATTTTTGCCGTATAATTGTCGAAGCCATTGAAGGATTCTGGTTGGAGATTGTCAAGTTACCACATCAGGCCACAGAATGAGAAATTCTCTTCGAAGGGGTAGTTAGTATGACGGATGAATTGCATGTTTTGCTGATCGAAGAAAGTGCCGGCGATAGCCGCCTGATCCAGGAACTTCTGACCGAAAGCAAAAACGTATCCATTGAACTGCAGAGCGTGGAACGTCTGAACCTTGGCTTGGACCAACTCTCACAGCATGATTTTGATATTGTCTTGCTTGACCTGGTTTTGCCAGACAGCCGCGGCCTTGAGACCCTGTTAACGGTGCGCAGGTACCGGCCAGAAGTTGCTGTCATCGTGCTGACTGCCATGGAGGATGAAGCTCTTGGCCTGCAGGCCACCCTGGCGGGCGCTCAGGATTACCTGGTCAAAGGACGAGTGAGCAGCTGGCTGCTGATTCGCTCCATTCGTTATGCGATTGAACGGAAGCGCTTTGAAGGGCGGCTGGAATACCTGGCCACGCATGATGACCTGACCGGTTTGCCCAACCGCCAAATGTTTAATTACACCCTGGCCCTGGCCCTGGAGCGCGCCAAGCGTGAGCAGCACGCTGATCATGTAGGTGGTCAGGTGGCTGTCATGCTGCTCGACCTGGATAACTTCAAGCAAGTCAACGATACCTATGGGCACATCCAGGGCGATAAATTATTGAGCGCTGTCGCCGGGCGTTTGCAAAGCTGCATGCGTAAATCCGATACGGTTGCCCGGATGGGTGGCGATGAATTTACCCTGGTTATCGAAAATATGGCTGGATCCTTGCACAGCGCTGCTACCGCAAAAAAAGTGCTGGCGTCCCTGTTCAAGCCTTTTGACCTGGATGGTGTCACCTTGCAGACCTCGGCCAGTATTGGGATCAGTCTTTTCCCCAGCGATGGCGCCAACCCGGAAATTCTGCTGCAATACGCCGATATTGCCATGTACAGGGCGAAACAAACCCGCAACTGTTACAAGTTTTATGCCCCCCCCTCCCAGGCCGACCTTGATTAGAAAGATTGCCGGGATAGCCTAATTTAATAGTTTTCGTTACCCTGCAATCCAGAAAATTATGGTTAAGACCGCCCTGGCCCTGCTCAGTGAAATTTATGGAAGTGGCGCAGCTCTGCCGCTCTCGGTTGAGTTGGGTGTCCGTTTGGAACACGCCCGGCGCGTTATTGCGCCCCGTCCGGCCAGGCGCCTGGGCGCAGCGGATGCCATGTTGATTTGCTATGGCGACCAGGTCAGCTCGCCGGGGGAACTGCCCCTGGCCAGCTTGGCGGGTTTCTGCCAGCAGCATCTGGACCACTTGATCTCCTGCCTGCATATCCTGCCCTTCTTCCCAGCCTCATCTGATGACGGTTTTGCCGTAAAGGAATATCGCCGGGTGGACCCGGCCCTGGGGGGCTGGGACGATATTGCCCGCCTGGGCGCAGACTTCCAACTGATGTTCGATGCGGTTATCAACCATGTATCGGCTCAGGGCGAGTGGTTCCAGGCCTACCTGCGCCGCGAGCCGCCCTACAGCGATTATTTCATCACGGTCGCCGGCCAGCCTGACCTTGCGCAGGTCGTGCGCCCGCGGACCCTGCCGCTGCTGACCCGTTTTGCTGGGAAAGATGTTTGGACGACTTTCAGCGCGGACCAGGTTGACCTGAACTACCAGAACCCGCGCGTCCTGCTGGAGATCATCGATCTGCTCCTCTTCTATGCTCAGCGCGGCGCAGAATTTATCCGCCTGGACGCGATTGCTTATCTGTGGAAGGAACCCGGTACAACCTGTATACACCGGCCACAAACCCACGCCATCATTCAACTTTTCCGCGCCGCCCTGGATGCAGCTGCTCCAGGCACCCGGCTGATCACAGAGACCAATGTCGCCCATGCCGACAACCTGTCTTATTTTGGGGATGGAACGAATGAAGCCCAGCTAATCTATAATTTTGCCCTGCCGCCCCTGGTTCTGCATACGCTGCAGACTGCGGATGCCAGCGCGTTATCCAATTGGGCGGCCAGCCTGTGCTTGCCCTCGCGCGGGGTTACTTTCTTCAACTTCCTGGCCTCGCATGATGGCATCGGGCTGAACCCGCTGCGCGGCATCCTGGCCGACGAAGCCATTCAGGCGCTTGTCCAGCGTGCGCTGGACCATCATGGGCTGGTCTCGTACAAACAAAACTCGGATGGCAGCCAAAGCCCCTATGAGCTGAATATCAACTACTTTGATGCTCTCTCCAGCCCGGAAAGTACAGAACCGCTCAGCTTGCAGATTGCGCGTTTCATGGCTGCGCAGGCGATCCTGCTGGCGATGTTGGGCCTGCCCGGAATTTATTTCCACAGCCTGTTTGGCTCGCGCGGCTGGCTGGCGGGTCCTGAACAGACCGGCGCGAAGCGCAGTATTAACCGTCAGAAGTTGACCCGCCAGGGGTTGGAGCAAGACCTGGCTCAGCCAGGTTCTTTGCGCCAGCAGGTCTTCCAGCGTTTTGCGGAACTGCTCCGCGCTCGCCGGAACTGCGCGGCTTTTGACCCGTATGGTTCGCAAACGATATTGGATTGCGGCAAGGCGATTTTTGGGTTGGTGCGCAGCCAGGGCGAAATGCTGCCAGGCCCCGGCGTAGAGCGGGGCAGCGCTGGCGGGTCGGGACAAGTCTTGTGTTTGCAAAATATTAGCCCTGAAGCGCAAAACCTGGCTCTCGACCCTGGCCGTTTATTTGGCACAGCAACAACTCGGATAGACGGCTTCCAGAACCTTTGGACCAATGCGCGTCTGCCGGCCGGCTCAACTCTGAGCCTGGCTGCCTACGAGACTCTCTGGCTGGCGTTTGCCTCGTGAATTCTTATTGGTTTCCGATTTTTCCGGAGGAGGCGAGCTAACTTTTGAGCGCGAACAAGCCCGACCCCAAGCATCGCATTGGTTTTATTTCGACCCGCTTTGCCGGTACCGATGGCGTCTCGCTGGAGACAGCCAAATGGGCTGCGGTGATCGAACGTCTCGGTCATGAATGTTTCTATTTCTCGGGTCTCTCCGATCGTCCGGCTGAGCGCAGTCACGTAGCGCCCGAAGCCTTCTATCGCCACCCATCCATCGAAGCCATCAACGAGATTGCGTTCGCGGGTGATTGGGTTGTGGCGGCAAAAGCGCGCGGTGAACACCCCGAACTGGCCGCGCTGTACAAGGATTATTTTTCAATCCATATCCGGCCTGCATATATCTCGCGCCAGGTGCAGGAAATAAAAGAAAGCCTCAAGGAACAGCTCTATCACTTCGCGCGAAATTTTGAACTGGAAGTCCTGATCATCGAAAATGCGCTTTCGATCCCGGTCAACCTGCCGCTTGGCCTGGCGCTGACCGAGTTCATCGCTGAAACGGGTTACCCGACCATCGCCCATCACCATGATTTCTCCTGGGAACGTCAGCGCTTCATGGTCAACTGCGTGAATGATTACCTGGCGGCGGCTTTCCCGGCCAACCTGCCTTCCATCCGCCACGTGGTGATCAACTCGACAGCCGCCAGCCAACTGGCTTTGCGCGTTGGGGTGAGCGCGACTGTCATTCCGAATGTGATGGATTTTGACAACCCGCCCGCTGCGCTGGATGCCTATGCCCTGAGCGCCCGGGCCAGTTTGGGTATTGCCGCGGACGAATTGATGTTCCTGCAGCCAACGCGCATTATCCAGCGCAAGGGGATCGAGCATGCCATCGAGCTGACCCGCCGGGTGGGGTTGAAGGCCAGGCTGGTAATTTCGCACGCATCGGGCGACGAAGGCACGCACTATGAGCGCCGGGTGCGCGAATTTGCTCGATTGCTGGACGTGAAGGTTAACTTTGAAGCCGACCTGGTCCAGGATGCCCGCGGGCTGACTCGTGATGGTCGCAGAATCTACACCCTGGCCGATATTTATCCCCAGGCGGACCTGGTGACCTACCCCTCGAGCATTGAAGGTTTCGGCAACGCCTTCCTGGAAGCGATCTATTACAGCCGTCCGATCGTGCTGAATAAATATTCGATTTATGAAGTGGATATCAAGCCCAAGGGTTTTGCGGTCATCGAGTTCGATGGCTTTATCGACGAAAACACCCTGGATCGTGTGCGCCGCTGGTTGGCCTCTCCGGATGAAGTGCAGGAATGCGCCCGCGAGAATTACGAACTGGGCCGGCGTTACTACTCGTTTGCGGTGCTCGAACGTCACCTGCAACTTCTCCTGGCGGACTGTTTGGGCGAGATGCGCCGCGGATGAAGATTGCCCTGGTGCATTACTCGGCTCCGCCGGTGATCGGGGGCGTGGAAAGCGTCCTGGCCCAGCATGCGCGCCTGTTCAGCGCAGGCGGACATAATGTGCGCGTTATTGCCGGAAGTGGGCAAGCCTGGATGCCAGCTGTTGAATTTATCCACGTGCCGCTGGCTGGTTCGCGCCATCCTGAGATATTGACCGCCAAGGCTGAACTGGATCAGGGCCGTATTCCTGTCCAGTTCGAGTCCCTGGTCGCGCAGCTCACCCACCAGTTGAGCCAGGCTTTGCGCGGGGTAGATGTGCTCATCGCGCATAATGTTTGCTCGCTGAATAAAAACCTGGCGCTCACTGCGGCCCTCCAGCGCCTGAATACTTCCCCAGGTTTTCCGCGCCTGATTTTGTGGCATCACGACCTGGCCTGGAGCGTCTCCCGTTATCGCGGCGAATTGTATCCGGGCTATCCCTGGGATTTGCTGCGCATGGATTGGCCGTCTGCCACCCAGGTGGTCGTCTCCTCGCTGCGCCAGGTGGAGTTGGTCGCTTTAACCGGATTGCCGCCTGAGCGCGTCCAGGTTGTGCCCAATGGCATCGATATTGCCGTCTTCCTCAAGCTCGAGCCGCAGACCATCACCTGGTATGAGCAACTGCGCCTGCGCGAAGCTGCGCCGCTGCTGTTCCTGCCGGTGCGCATCACCCCGCGCAAAAACCTGGAAATGGCTCTGCGCATCCTGGCCGATCTGCGCGTGGATTTTCCCCAGGCGGCTATGCTGGTCACCGGCCCATTAGGAGCGCATAACCCGGCCAATCAAGATTACTTCGCGGGCTTGCTGGCCTTGCGCGAACGGTTGGGGTTGGAAAAATGCGCGCATTTCCTGGCAGAAAGCAGCGCCGAAACTATTCCGGATGTGGTCATTGCCGACTTTTACCGTCTGGCGGATGCTCTGCTGCTGCCCAGCCTGGAGGAAGGTTTTGGTATCCCACTCATCGAAGCGGCATTGGGTCAGCGCCCGGTCTTCTGCACTGACCTGACCCCACTGCGTGCGCTGGCTGGCGAGGACGCGTGCTACTTCAACCCGCAGGATGATCCGCGCCAGGTGGCGGAAATGATCGCCGCAACCTTGAAAGCCAGCCCAGTCTTTCGCTTTGCCGTGCGCACCCGCCAACGCTATACCTGGGAAGGTATCTACACCGAAAAGATCGCGCCACTGCTGGGCGGCTGCGCCGGTGGTATTTGATCTATAAGGAAGATCGCCATGATAAAGCAAAAATTCAGATCATTTCGCACCGTGTTTGTCCCGATCATTTATGGGGCCAGGAAACACCCTGCCCTGGACGCAGCCCGCGCCCTGGATGGCCAGATCACCCTGGTCGGATTGGTGCCGGTGAGCCTGGGTGAATCGCTCAGCCTGGGAGCTGCTGGCGCGCGCAAGATGCGCCAGCAGTTGCGCGGCCTGGCGGATGACGCGCGTACCCGCATGCGCAGCCGTGTGCTCGTCTCTCACCAGATCTGGAATGACCTGCTCGAACTGATCCGCACCGACCAGCCTGACCTTTTGCTGCTCGACTGGGATGAACATTTCGGCGCCTTGGGGATCAGCGTTTCGGAGGCGCTGATCAAGCCGCCCTGTAATGTGGCATTGCTACGCGGGACATTTCCCAAGCTACCGATGCGAATCCTTATCCCACTGCGCGGTGGCCCGCATGCGGAATTGGCCCTGCGCATGGGGTTGAGCATCAAAGACAGTCAAGTCACCACCCTGCATCTCAATCCGCCCGGGGAAAAACACAACCGCGCCGATGCGCCTTTTCGCGGTCTGCAACGGGTGCTTTCGCAACTGCCCGAGGTAGAGAAACAAGTCCTGGCCACCGACCAACCCGCCGAGGCCATCCTGGCCAAAGCCTCGGCTTTCAACCTGCTTATCCTGGGTGTTACCGCTCAGCCGCTGGTCAGCCCGGCCTCCCTGGGTTCGGTGGCCGACCAGGTGATGAAAAACACCAACCTGCCCATTCTGGCTGTCAAAAGCCGCCATCCCATGCCTCAACCCGTCCCGGATGAAACCAGCGGCGTCCAGGCGATCTCGATCCTGGTCGACAAGTGGTTTGCTGAAAATACTTTCCACGCCGATGAATTCTCTGACCTCAAGCAGCTCATGGCCCTCAAAGAAAAAAGCGGGCAGACCATCAGCCTGGCTTTGCCGGCTCTGAACGAGGAATTGACGGTCGCCAGGGTCATCCAGACTGTCAAACGCAGCCTGATGGATGAGGTCCCTTTGTTGGACGAGATCGTGTTGATTGACTCTAATTCGAGTGACCGCACCCGCGAGATTGCGCGGGAATTGGGCATCCCGGTCTATATCCACCAGGAACTGCTGCCTGAATTAGGTCCGCGCGCGGGCAAGGGCGAAGGCTTGTGGAAGAGCCTGTTCGTCACCCGCGGCGATATTATCGCCTGGATCGACACTGATATCGTCAACATCCATCCGCGTTTTGTGTATGGCATCCTCGGGCCGCTGCTGCTGGCGCCGCAAGTGCAATTCGTCAAGGGTTTTTACCGCCGCCCACTCAAGACGGGGAACAAGATCCAGGCTGGAGGTGGGGGCCGGGTAACGGAACTGACCGCGCGCCCGCTAATAAACTTGTTTTATCCCGAGCTTTCCGGCGTGGTCCAGCCGCTTTCGGGTGAATACGCCTCGCGGCGCAGCTTTCTCGAGCAGACTCCTTTCTTCTCGACCTATGGCGTTGAGACCGGCCTGTTGATCGACGCTTTTGAGAAACATGGCCTGGCGGCGATTGCCCAGGTCGATCTACTCGAGCGCATTCACCACAACCAGACCCTGGAGGCGCTGAGCAAGATGTCATTCGTCATCATCCAGGCGTTCCTGCGCAAACTTGAAAAACGGTACGGCCAACAGATGGTGGAAGATGTCAATAAATCGATGAAGCTCATCCGCCACACGCCTGGCGGCTATTCCCTGGACGTCGAAGAGATCATCGAGCACGAGCGCCCGCCCATGCTCGATGTGCCGGCCTACCGCGCCTGGCGCGAAAAGTCCGGCACCAAATTGCCGCCAGTAAATAAATAACCTTTTGGTATACTATAGCAAAGACTTTGCGACTATTTTAAAATTACCGGCCGATTATTTGCAAAATGTGGGAGATGACATGCTCAGTATCCAGAAACAAGCCGCGCAGGCTATCCGTGAGCAGCAACAAAGCCTGGCTGAGGCGATCGTTGCCCGCCAATATGAGAGCCAGCCAGAAGTTTGGAAGGCCTTCGGTGAGCCTGGGCGCGCGAAAAGCGTGCGTGATACAGGTTACCATTTGACTTACCTGGTCGAGGCCCTGGTTGCCGAGGACCCGTCACTATTCAACGATTACCTGGCCTGGGTCAAGGTCCTCTTTGCCGGATTAAAATTTCGGGATGATGTGG
>CAZHWV010000176.1:0-7700 GCA_964536185.1 uncultured Anaerolinea sp.
CCCGCGCCAGCACGATATCCGTTTTGTCGAAGATAACTGGGAACAACCCGCCATCTCGGCCTGGGGCCTGGGCTGGGAAGTCTGGTTGGATGGGCAGGAGATTACCCAGTTCACTTACTTCCAGCAGGTGGGCGGTATGCCGCTCGATCCGGTGGCAGTTGAGATCACCTATGGACTCGACCGTATCCTGATTGCGCTTAACGACGCGCCTTCTATCTGGGGTGAGCCCTGGGCGCCAGGCGTCAACTATGGCGATGTACGCCGCCAGGAAGAATTTGAGCACAGCAAATATTACTTCGAGGTAGCTGGCGTGGAGCGTGCCCGCCAGATGTACGAACTATACGCCGCCGAATGCAACGCCTGCCTGGAACAAGGCCTGGTATTGCCAGCCCACGATTACGTCTTGAAATGTTCGCACACTTTTAATATTTTGGATGCGCGCGGCGCAGTCGGTGTTACTGAACGCCAGGGCTATTTCCGCCGTATGCGCGAGATGGCCCGCAAGGTGGCTGAGGCTTATTTGCAGCAGCGCAAACAGCTCGAATATCCGCTGCTTAAGGCTAATCAGGCCACGCTGGTTAAAAGCCAGGCTATTCTTGCTCCGACATTCGACATGCGTCCCATGCCTTTCCTGCTCGAAATTGGCGTTGAAGAACTCCCAGCTGGGGACGTAGATGCAGCCTTGACCCAGCTCCGTGAGCGGGTTCCGACCTGGCTGGATTCGTTGGGTTTGGACCATGCTGCAGTGCGAACCTATGCCACCCCTCGCCGCTTGACTGTTTTCGTGGAATCTCTTTCGCCTCAGCAGCCTGCCCGCGAAGACCTGGTCAAGGGTCCGCCTGCTGAGCGTGCCTTCGACGCCGCCGGGATTGCCACTCCTGCCGCAATGGGTTTTGCCAAGAAGAATGGCTTGACCACTGCTGATTTGCAGGTGCGCGAGATCGAGGGTGGCAAGTACGTAGTCGCCGTCGTCAAGCACAAAGGCCGTCCCGCTTACGAGGTTCTAGTTGAGGCTCTACCTGCCTTTGTGGCTGGGATTAAATTTGAAAAATCCATGAAGTGGAACAATTCCGGCGTGGCCTTCTCGCGCCCGTTACGCTGGCTGGTGGCTTTATTGGGCGCTGCGGTTCTTCCCTTTGAATATGCTGGCGTCCAGTCTGGAAATATCACTCGTGGCTTGCGGCCATACGATTCGCTTAAGATCAGCATTCCCTCTGCAGATGCTTATTTTGAAATTCTGCGAGCCGCAGATATCACCCTGGATAGCGCCGAACGCTCCAAGCTGATCGCAGACATGGTCAATAAAGCTGCCTCATCGGTGAGCGGTCAGGCCATCATTGACCCCGGCCTGCTGGCCGAAGTGACCAACTTGGTCGAGATGCCCACAGCCATTCTGGGCAGTTTCAACCAAGAATTTCTGACCCTACCTCGCGATGTTCTGATTTCGACGATGAAAAAGCACCAGCGCTATTTCCCTGTTGAGAATATTTCTGGTAATAGGACCCTGTTACCATATTTTATCGCCATTCGCAATGGAGATGACCAGCACCTTGATATCGTCACTCATGGCAATGAGCATGTCTTGGGCGCACGCTTCGCGGATGCCAACTTCTTTGTTCGTGAGGATATCAAGCAGCCGCTCGAAGCTTACCGCGATGGCCTGAAAACCCTTATCTTCCAGACCAAACTGGGTTCCATGTTGGATAAATCTGAGCGTATGCTCAAGTTGGCGCCTGACCTGGCGGCAATGTTATCTTTTAATGACCAGCAAACTCGGGATGTTTGCCGCGCAGTTTACCTGGCCAAAGCTGATCTGACAACCCAGATGGTAACCGAAATGACATCTCTGCAGGGTGTCATTGGACGTGAATATGCCCTGCGTTCGGGTGAAAATGAAGCCGTGGCAGTTGCAATTGGCGAGCAGTATCAGCCTATCCCCCAGGGAAAAATTGGCCTGGTCGTCTCGCTGACTGACCGACTTGACTCTCTCGTCGGCTTGTTCGCCGCCGGTCTGGTTCCTAGCGGCGCGAAGGACCCTTTTGGCTTGCGCCGCGCTGCCATCGGTACAGTCCAACCGTTGATCGAACATGGAGTCGATTTTGACCTGCGCACTGCATTGGATAAATCTGCTGTCACCCAGCCTCTCTCAGTCACAGATGAAGTCAAAACCCAAATTTTCGACTTTATTGCCGGCCGGCTGAAAGTGGTGTTGAGTGACCTGGGTTACAAATATGATGTGGTGGAAGCTGTGCTTGCGGCCCAGTCCAACAACCCGGCTGGGGCGATGCGATCCATCAAACAGTTGATGGCTTGGGTGGTTCGCCCAGATTGGGCAGTGATCCTGGATGCATACGCCCGCTGTGTGCGGATTGTGCGCACATCGTCCCGAATCCCTTACGAAAGTGTTGGATCTGCTCAGTTTCTGGTCCACCCTGAACTGTTCGTAGACGAGGTCGAGCGGGACCTGTATGCAGCCATTCAGAGATCAACAGGTACTGCTCCAATAACCTGCATGGATGATCTATTCAAGGTTGTCCTACCACTCATCCCGGCAATCAATACTTTCTTTGATAAAGTGCTGGTTATGGCTGACGACCAAGCTGTCAAAGAAAACCGCCTGGGCATGCTACAGCAAATCGCAGGGTTAGCCAACGGCCTGGCTGACTTGAGCAAACTCGAAGGATTCTAGCCACACCCATGACTTCAATAGATGATATTAAAGCCCGCATTGATATCGTCGACCTTGCCTCTGAGGCCGGGGTAAAACTGCGCCGTAGCGGGCGCACGCAGACAGGCTTCTGTCCTTTCCATTCGAACACCCGCACTCCGGCCTTCGTCATCTGGCCTGAAACCGGTACCTGGAGATGTTTCGGCGAGTGCAACGATGGTGGCGACATATTCAAATTTGTGATGAAAAAAGAAGGTATCGATTTCAAGGAAGCCCTGCAACGCTTGGCAGAACGTGCTGGCGTACAGTTGGAAGAGCTGCATACCCAGACCCCCGAGCAAAAGGAGGAAAACCAGCACCTGCGCAATTTGCTCGAAGAAGCAGCCACTTTCTATCGCCATCATCTTCTCAATACCCAGGCTGGTGCGCAAGCACTGGAATACCTTCAAAAAAAAAGAAACCTGACGATTCAAACGATCGAGAACTTTGGCTTGGGCTATTCCCCGCATACTTGGGATGCAGCCCTTAATCATTTCAAGGCTAAAAAATACAGCGAACAAGAACTGCTTGATGTCGGATTGCTGGCCGAACGCGACTCGGGTGGTTTTTACGATAAATTCCGAAATCGCATTATGATTCCAATCCGCGATGAGAATGGGAAAATGACCGGATTCGGCGGGCGAATCCTCGACCCCAATGACATTCCAAAATTCATGAACTCGCCGCAGACGGTTCTATTTGACAAGGGCCGCTTGCTATATGGTTTGGAGCGCGCTCGCAGACCCATTCGCGCGGCTGATCAAGCTGTGATTGTGGAAGGTTACCTGGATGTCATTGCTGTTCACCAAGCAGGCTACGAGAACGTGGTCTCACCCATGGGCACGGCACTTACTGAAGACCAGATCCGCCTGCTTAAGAAGTTCACGCGCAAGATTGTGCTGGCCCTCGACCCCGATACTGCTGGTCAGAAGGCTGTTTTGCGCGGTCTGGACGCGGCTCGCGCCTCGATGGATCGCGAGGAAGAACTGCGCTTCGATGCGCGTGGTCTTTTGCGCCATGAGGCGCGTTTGCAAGCCGACTTGCGCGTGGCAAGTATGCCCGATGGACTCGACCCGGATGAGATCGTAGCGCGTAGCCCGCAAGAATGGGGCGATTTGATTTCGGCGGCGAAACCAGTCGTGGAGCACGTCCTTGATACACTGGTTGCCGGGCAGGATCTCAACGATCCCAAGGTTAAGAGTGAGATTGCGACTCGGATCACCCTGCTGATTGAGGATCTACCTGACCCGGTGGAGCGCGATTCCTACCGCCAGATGCTTGCGCGCCGTCTAAAGGTTGATGAACGTAGCTTAATTGGGACAAAGACTCCGATCAGTCCCGACCGGCAGAGGTCCTTTGGCAAAGCCCGCATTGCCCCACTTGAAAAAAAAGGGCAAACGCTTACAGTTAGCACAGGTGTTAAAATTGTCGAATTATCCTGCTTGGCGTTGCTTCTACGCCGTCCGGATCTTCTACCCCATCTTGACCGTCGTCTGCAAGAATCAGGGCTAGCAGCACTCTCCGGGATGGATTTCGAGTATACTGACCATCAGTTGATTTTACGCCTGATCCAACAGTCGCTGGAGCAGGATGAATCCGAACAGGCTCATTATGTGGAAATACACCTCGATGAAAGCCTGCGCGAAACGTATGCCAGCTTGCAAGCCCAACGCCCCCCCCACGGCGCGGATGATCGCTTGCTGGATGAACTGACCAGACAAGTCCTGCAAGTGCGGCAACACTCTTTGAGTGAGAGTGTTAACCAATTACGCTTTATGATCGAAGATGCGCAACAAGCAGGCCCACTAAGTGCCACAAATTACCAGCAATTGATGCTGCGGTACGGACGTATGTTGAATTGTCTGGATGAGGCGCGCCGGAAATTGATTGAGTACAGGCGAAAATAATTTATGCCCCACAAAAAACGTGAGATCAAAAGCCCAAAAGATTTGCTGCCTGAGCCCACCGATCTGGAAAATGACGAGATGACGACCGAGGTAGACGAGGTTGATATTGCGCCGGAAGAGGTCGCTGAGCTAGAGGCTGAAGAGCCGCTAGATTCTTTGCATCCATCCCTGGTAGAGGAACTCTCTGAGGACCCGGTGCGGCTGTACTTACGTGAGATCGGTCAGGTCAAACTGTTAGATTCAGACAGTGAATTCCGCCTTTCAACTATGATCGAGGCTTTCCGGCTGCTCAAGAACCTGCAGAACCGCCCCAACCAGCATGGTGTTGGTCATCTGACTGCGGTTTACCGCGCCATCATTGATGAATTGCTGATTTCTTGGCGACGTTTTGAAGAAGATGCTAGGCGTTTGGACGTGCATGTTCCTGATATGGCACTGGTGCTGGCTTCGGCCCAAGTCTTGCGCCAGGGTTGGGATATCGACTCGCCATCCTATTTGCGTGCTTTCCTGAATAATGGCCAATGGGGCCGGGATACCATGTGGAACGGGTTAGCCGCCAATGGCTTCAATTTGTTCGTCAGCTTTTTCATGATTCCGCCTCAATTGGCAGACTGGCTTTTGAAATTCTTCAAACAGCATGAATCTGGTTTTCCGACAGAACGCAGCCTTTACCGCAATTTGCCTGCCGAAGATGATCTGCTCTACGACACCAAGGTCCTCGAGCTCCGCTCAGATGATGCAAATCAGGCACTCATTCGGGCAAATTTACGGTTGGTGGTCAGTGTAGCTAAGCGCTATCTGGGACGTGGTATTTCTTTTTTGGATCTCATCCAGGAAGGGAATTTGGGGCTGCTCCGGGCGGTCAATAAATTTGACCCGCGCCGTGGTTTTAAATTCAGCACCTACGCCACCTGGTGGATCCGCCAATCGATCAACCGTTCCATCGCCGAACAGGCCCGTACTATCCGCATCCCGGTGCATTTATTCGAATCGATCACGCGGATATTGCGTATCCAACGCCAGTTGGTCCAGCAGTATGGGCGTGAACCCAATACGAACGAGCTGGCCTTGGAAGTGGGTTACCTACCAACCGAGGATGTACAGGCCATTCTGCGTGCTAAAGCTGAAGGCATAGTGCTTGACCCGGAGCTTCAGCACCGCTGGGAAACAGCCACCGCCAAGGTCTATCGCATCTTGCGCTCCGCTGAGGAGCCTGTCTCGCTGGAAGGCCCTGTAGGCGACGAGGACTCGTCACAATTGGGCGATTTTATCCAGGATGATGATGCTCTTGAGCCAATGGATGCCGCGGCTCGTGAAATGCTCAAAGAACAGGTCCAGCACGTGCTGGCAGGACTCTCAGACCGTGAGCGCCAGGTCCTTGAGCTACGTTTTGGCTTGCTGGATGGCAAGGATCATACCTTGGAGGAGGTCAGCCGTTACTTCAATGTGACCCGCGAGCGTATCCGTCAGATCGAGGCTAAGGCACTCAGAAAGCTACGCCATCCTACCCGTAGTAGAAATCTAAGGGATTATATGGGGGATTGATGGATTGTAGTCTCTCTGCTGCAACCCGCAGCATCCAATTCGTGGGCAGCAACAACTTATTTTCAGCAAACTTTCCTATTTGTTTTTGGCTGGTTATCAGCCCTGATCAATCGGCATTACCTATTTCTCTAGATTTGCCTGCATGCTCCATGGGCCTGTCCAGGTGATTTTCACTGGGAGGCTGCGGCCTTTCAGATTTTCATCTGTTTCTACAAAAACAAGTTTGTTGGTGGGGGTTCTACCGCGCCAGCGGCCTTTGACCTTTTCCTCGAACAGTACCTGCGCTGTTTGCCCCAGGTAACTTGAGTTAATTTCGCTTACGATCTTTTCCTGAAGTTCTTCCAGCAGACGGAATCGGCGCATTTTCTCTTCATCAGTGATGTCATCCTGCATGCGCCGGGTGGCGACCGTGCCTTCGCGCATAGAATAGCGCGCAAGGTGCGCCACATCCAGCTTCAGGTCGGCCAGTACCTGGTAGGTCTGCATGAACTGCTCTTCGGTCTCACCAGGGAAACCAACGATGATATCGGTGGCGATGGAGCAATCAACGATCTCTGTACGTATTTTGGTGACGATCTTGCGATAATCCTGCTGGGTATAGCCACGACGCATGTTCGCCAGTACGGTATCGTCACCGGCCTGGATGGGCAGTTCGATATGCGGCATAACTTTGGGCAGGCTGGCAATCGCGGCGATCAGTTCGTCGCCAAAGTAGCTGGGGTGCGAGGTTAGGAAACGCACACGCTGAATGCCGTCCACTGCGCTGACCTGTTTGAACAGCCCGGCTAGGCTTGGCCCATCTGGAATGTCTTTGCCATACCGGTCGACGATTTGCCCAAGCAGAGTGATTTCCGCCACACCCTGGTTGGCCAATGAGCGCACCTCACTGACGATATCACCAATCGGCCGAGAACGTTCCACACCGCGTTTATAGGGAATAATGCAATAGGTACAGGCGTGTGAACAACCATACACGACCGGCACATGCGCCGAGACCAGGTTCCCTCGCTCAGCCACCGGTAGAACTAACTCTTCGTCCATAGCCAGAAAGCGACGGGTCGTTTCGGCATTTTCGAGCGAGCGGATTTCACCCTGGGTTAGGAACGAGACCAACGGGCCGGGGTCAGAAGGTGGCGAGAACACGTCAACATAGGGGAAGGTAGCTTTGAGTTTCTCGTACCCGCGCACCCCCACCAGGCAGCCCATTAAATTGATAATCAACCCGGGATTTTTCTGCTTCAAAGGTTTGAGCGAACTGAGCCGTCCGTAGGCTTTATCTTCCGCCGATTGGCGAACCACGCAGGTATTCATCACAATAATATCGGCTACCTCGATCTGTTCGGTGTGGCTGTAGCCTAGGTGTTCGAGCGCAGAGCCCACCCGCTGCGAATCAGCCACGTTCATTTGGCAGCCTTCAGTCCAAATATGGTATTTCATAACAAATCCTTCTCAACCACACGATTAAAAGATTAGCCGCGAATAATCATCTACTGGACTTTGGCCATTTTAAAAAAGAGGATAGGGTGACATAAGCACATTGT
>CAZHWV010000177.1:0-7672 GCA_964536185.1 uncultured Anaerolinea sp.
GGCTCTGCGCCTGCAGGGCTCACCCGATCTGTATGCCAGCCGAGGCCCGACGGCCTCGGTGAACTTCATCACTTGTCACGATGGTTTCACCCTGATGGACATGGTTTCGTATAACACCAAGCACAACGAAGGTAACGGAGAAAACAACAACGACGGCGCCAATGATAATAACAGCTGGAACTGCGGCTCGGAGGGCGAGACGGAAGATACTGATATTAACTCCCTGCGCAACCGGCAGATCAAAAACGCTATCGCGCTGTTGATGGTCAGTCAGGGTGTGCCCATGCTCTACATGGGTGATGAGATGGGCAAGAGTCAGTCGGGCAACAACAACGTCTATTGTCACGATAATGACTTGAGCTGGCTCGATTGGAACCTGCTGCAAATACATCCCGACCTGTTCCGCTTTACCAAAAACTGCCTGGCCTTCCGCAAGGAACATGTGCTCTTTCACAACCGCTGGCACCTGCGTGGCCAGGATTACCTGGGAACAGGCTATCCCGATATCTCCTGGCACGGCATGCGCGCCTGGCAGCCGGATTGGTCCGAGGAAAGCCGCTTGCTGGCTTTCATGCTGGATGGCAATCATGCCTGGGGCGGCACCAAGCAAGATAACAGCATCTATGCCCTCACCAATACGCACTGGCAAGCGCATGATGTTGAATTGCCCGGCCTGCCCGAGGGTAAATACTGGTATGTTTTCGCGAACACCGGCGCTCACAGCCCCGAGGATATCTGGGAATCTGGCAGCGAGCCGCTGTTGAGCGACCAGTCGCGCCTGTTAGTTGGTCCGCGCTCCGTGGTGATCCTGATCGCGAAGTGAGCACGAATTTGTGCTTTTGAGATAAATATATATATCCATTCCAAGGAGAATAAATCATGGCATTCAATTCTGTTTTTGAGATCGTCAACGGCGTTGCCAAAATCACCCTGACGGGTGAACTGGACGCTGCCGCCGCGCCTGCCTTTCGCATCGATGTGGAAAAGGCCGCTGCCGCCAAAGTCAGAGCCGTAGCCCTTCTGATGAAGGACCTGGAATATATGGCCAGCGCTGGTTTGCGTGCCTTGGTGTTTGCCAAGCAAAAAATGGGTACCCAGGTTGAAATATACATGATCGGCCTGCAGGAGACTGTGATGGAAACCATCACCATGACTGGCTTTCAAAACAGCGTCACCTTCTTGGATGAATACGACGCGGCCAAGATCGAGAGCGTTTAGCCCGCGAATCAACAGGCTCACATACATGAAACCTTTAACTGTGCCTGGAACATTGGATTCACTCAGCAAGATTGGGCAATATGTCAACACCGCTGCTCAGGCAGCCGATCTGGATAAAAAGGTTTCCTATCATCTGCGAATGGCGGTCGATGAAATCGCTACAAACATCATCGTTCATGGATATGATGAAGCCGGTCTGACAGGCGACGTTCTGGTGCTTTCTGAAATGGACGACCAGACCCTGACCATCACACTGGAAGATACTTCTGCGCCATTCGACCCACGTAAACTGGGTCGCCCAGACCAGCTAGACTTGCCTGTGGAAGAGCGTCCGATCGGCGGCTTGGGAATTTACCTGACGATCCAAAACGTAGATAAATTTGATTACGAATACGTGGATCATCACAATCGGAACATTTTTATTATCAATCGTTCACCGAGAGGTGCTGCATCTCCCCGTTGAATTTCCCGGCGGGGAAAATCTTCACACACAGCCTCGATGAACTCGGGGCAAAGAAAATATCCGGTTGGTAGCCTTGGTGTTTTTTTGCGGAGTCAGGTGTTTTTACAGTTAAACGGGAGAAAATATTTTGGTAGACCTATTAGAGAAGCTGCTCATTATCTCCGGAAGCGAAAATGACCGGGGGTTTTTGAAGCATTGTTTGGATGAAGTCGGTTACTCAGTAGCAATGGCTACGGATGGCAACCAGGGTTTTGAGATGTTGCAAGCGCAGAAGCCTGAAGTGTTGCTGCTGGATTTGCATATACAGGGGTTGAGCGCCGAGAAAATCTTGCAAAACATTGTCCAGGATGAATTTTTGCGTATTATTCCTGTTATCCTCTTGGTATCGGCGAAGGATATGGAAGAAGTGGAGCATTGCCTGGCTCTTGGGGCAGATGATTACCTGGTGCGGCCATTTTCCCCAACATTGTTGAAGGCTCAGGTACGAGAATTTCAAGAGATAAGAAAACGGCGCTTGAAGACGCAAGCGGATGCCCGTGAAAGACTGCGGGAGAAAATCGAGCATGATGTAGAAATTGCCCGCGATATCCAGTTGAGCTTCCTGCCGCGCGAGCTGCCCCAGCCCGAAGGTTGGGAGTTGGCGGCCTATTTCCATCCGGCTCGCGAAGTGGCTGGTGACTTCTATGATGCTTTCACCATGGCGCAGGGCAGGCGGGTAGGTTTTGTGATCGCGGATGTATGCGATAAAGGGGTTGGCGCTGCGCTATTCATGGCTCTCATCCGCAGCCTAACGCGGGCATTTGCACAACAAAATTACAGTCTAAACTTGATGGATGGAATCGGCGATGGCTTGCCCATTGCCGGAGGGCGGCGTAGGGGTCTTCCTTCTGTGGGGACCATGTCTTTGCAAAATGCTGTTGTGCTGACCAATGCCTACATTACGATCAATCATTATGAACTTAATTACTTTGCAACGCTGTTCTTTGGTATGGTCGATCCGGTCACAGGCGCATTAGCTTACATCAACGGCGGACATTGCCCACCGATTATTCTGGGTAGCGACGGGCAGGTGAAAACCACACTTAAGGCCACCGGTACCCCGGTGGGTATGATGCCCGACGCGCAATATACGATCGGTGAAGCTTTGCTCGAACCCGGCGACATCCTGTTTGGCTATTCGGATGGGGTTACGGATGCGAGGAACCCAAGTGGGAAAATGTTCACCGAGAAAAAAATGCTGGCGCTCTTGCAGCAGGCACCAGCGACTTCGGCTGATGAGTTGCTGATGCGAGTCAAAACAGCTTTGGGCGAACATATTTCCTCGGCTGATCAATATGATGATATCACCATGATCGCTTTGAAGCGCCTGTCCCAGAAGGACCAGACATAGGCAAAGAAATGGTATTGCCTTATGGTAAGCATTGTGGATGCCGTCCAGATCAACTTCGAATGGGGGCATCCGCTTTGCATAAAGGCAGTATTGGACAACTTAGCTATATTGATTACAGGTGAAAACTCGCCTGTTTTTCTCAGGTATAATGCCTGTTTTCTACTTTAACAAGTATAGTAACCTTTGGAAATTCAGATTATTCGTGTTGTTGCGAAGTCAAAAGAGATAGCCGGAAAAATCGCGAATAACACTCGAATTAATTGAGTGAACGTATGGAAGACATGGATCAAATTAAAAATTCAAAGAAGACGCGATTTCAATTTCTGCGTATTTACCCAGAAGAACGCGGTGTGTTCATTATCCTGTCGTTGGTGTTTTTTTGCAATTCAATAGCGACTCCGATTGCATCCGTAGCCGCCGTGAGTGGCTTTCTGAAGGGAAATGGCGTCAGTCGAATACCGATTGTCTGGATTATTGATATGGCGGTTGTCCTACTGATAGCAGGATTGCAGTCTTTGATCATAGACCGGTTTGAGCGTACCAAACTTGCAAAAGCCATGACAATTGGGTTCGCAGTGATATTCGTCGTTCTGCGGTTAATGTTCTCGATCAATGCGCCCGGATGGTTGAATTATGGCTTGATGATAGTTATTTCTGAACAACAATGGCTTTTTTTCCCGCTCGTTTTTTGGACGCTGGCTCAAGATGTTTTTTCAGTATCGCAAACAAAAAGGCTTTTCCCACTTATTGCCAGCTTGGGATTTGTCGGGCAAGTGGTGGGGCTTGTAATTGTTTCTGTTGCCCCTCAAATCCTGGATAGAGGAGGTACTGCTGCTGATAAATTGCTGTTGCTAAACGTGGTAATTTACCTGGCAGCATTTTTTCTTTTGGCCATTGGGCTGAAAAAAGTTGAAGTCCGACCGATTGCTGAACAACGTGGAACAATGCGCGAAATATTAGGCGAAGGGTGGGATTTTGTCAAATCTGTCCCTGCCTTTCGATATTTGACCTTTTCCATTTTGGCGATTAGCCTGGGCTTGACCTTCATGGAGTTTAGTTTTTTTGTGGTTACTTATCAAAAGTTCACCAGTGATTACCAGACATTTTATGGACTTTGCCGCCTGGCACTAACCGTACTGTCGTTTTTTCTGCAAGGACTGGTCACCGCCCGCCTTAATGAAAAACTGACTTTGAAAAATTCTTTCCTGCTGATGCCATTGGCGTTATTGGGAGGATCGCTCTGGATGTTGTTTACGGGCGTAGGCAGCGCCATCGGAGGGTTGTTATTGCCGAAGCTGGCTCAGTATACTGCCGACGATTCGGCGCGGCGTTCTTTTCAGGCATTGGTACCTGAAGAACGGCGAGGCCGGGTGAACATGTTTTTGGAAAGCTTTCTGTTTGCCATAGGCGTTGTCGTTGCATCGTTAATGCTTCTTGGAGTATTATTACTGGACAACTGGGTGGGTGATCAGGGAGTTTCTTATATTTATCGGGGGCTCGCAGTAGTATCCGCTTTGTGGGCAACTTGGGCAATTTTAAGAATGCGCCAGGTGTACGATCAAGGTATGTTAAATTGGCGACTAAAGCGACGCCAACGTGGTGCTAGCGTTCTCGATAAACTGGAATTTTAATCTCGATATCATCAAACCTATGAAAACATCACTCCTTATTGGCTTGACCTATGATCTTGTTTCCGACTATTCGCTTGAAAATGGTACCCCTGAAGATTTTTATGGGGAGTATGATAGTGAGGAAACCATCGAGAGGCTGGAAACGGCCATCTTGCACCTTGGGTATTCCGTATACCGGATTGGGAATATTGACAAACTGGTTTCTTTTCTTGCTGAAAAACAAAGCGTGGATATCGTTTTTAACATTGCCGAGGGACGCTGGGGACGAAATCGGGAATCGCAAATCCCGGCGCTCTTGGAAGCTTATTCTATCCCTTACACTTTTTCTGATCCATTTACACTCGGAATATGCCTGGACAAAGCCTTTGCAAAACGTTTATGGCAGCAAGAGGACCTACCGGTAGCCCCGTTTTATCTGGTTGAAAGCAAATCAGATTTTGGTTCCCCGATTGAAAAGGGATTGGAATTCCCGTTGTTTGTGAAGCCAGTTCGGGAAGGGTCATCGAAAGGTATTGGGCTGGAATCGGTCGTCGAAACGGCAGAGCAGCTCAAGGCGCAGGTGGAACGGGTGATGACCCTTTACCGTCAGCCGGCGCTTGTCGAAGAGTTCCTGCCCGGGCGGGAGTTCACAGTTGCTGTCATCGGTTCCGGTCAGAATGCTAAAGTACTGGGAGCGTTGGAAGTTCCTTACGTAGCGGTTTCAAGAGTTGATGGTTTTATCCAAAAAAACGATTGGAAAACTTACGGTTTGAGTATTCACCAACCAGTGGGCGAGTCCCCACTCCTAAAACAATTGACAGATGTTAGCTTGCGGGCATACCAGGCACTTGGCTGCCGGGATGCTGGCCGGTTGGATTTGCGAATGGATAAAAATGGTCAACCTGTATTGATGGAAATCAACCCATTACCTGGTTTATCCAGCCACTCGGCATTACCTTACATCGCGGCGCTTGCTGGTATTTCGTTTGAAAAATTGCTTGATGAAATCCTTTGCGAGGCCAGAGCAAGAAGTCCACAGGAGATAATGGATAAGGTGAAATGCCAAATTCAAGCATGAGTTTCTTTCAGACTCCCAATGGAGGTCTGCATATTTACACCATCGCGTCAGATCAAAACGTGGAGCATCGGGATGCCTTGTTAGATTTGTACTGTGAATTTTTCCCCCAATACTTCTCTGCTTTATCACGCGAAGACCAAAGGAAATTATTATCTGAGCCGCCAGACCCGCGCTTTAATCGCCATCGCTGGCTTGTGACCTGGAACGGACACCCGGCAGGGCTGCTATCTTTCGAATATATAATTCATCAGAACTTAGGCGTATGCTTGAGCATCGCCATACGCCCAGAGTACCGCTCCCTTGCATGGGGCGATTACCGCAGATTGTCCGATTTTCTGATCCGGCAAATGGTCAAGCAATTGGAGACAGATGCGGCGGGTAGTGGACACCTTGCCCCTTTTGGTGTCGTGGTAGAACTTGAGGTACCGAACAGCACAACTGATCCTGCTTTGAAAAAATCCCAATTGGGTTTATTCGAACGCTACCAGGAGTATGGTTTTTTACCATTAAATGTGACTTACCACGAACCTGCCTTTGTGCGCCACCCTGAAAGCCCTCTTATTTTTTCGGAAAACGCTCAACCGATGCAACTTTGTTTGCTTCCTATCCGTGCTGATGGGACAACACAGCCACCCCGGCGCGAGATGCTCAACTTAGTGATTGATGCGCTGCTGGTGAGCCATTATGGACTTCCTGAAAATCATTGGATTGTCCAACTTGCACGAGATTCTATTGGTAAGGAAGGAGGAAATTTCGATGGAAGGAAAGAATGAAGGTTCCAAGCGTATAGTTTTTATTAGTTCCCAGGTGAGACTCCTGGTCGGTTTTACTTTCCTTTTTACTTTTGTTTTTGCCGGGGCATACTATTGGTTTTACACTTACTCGACGCAGGCTGCGATCAACCGCATCGAACAAGACTTGCTGGATACACTCAAGGGCGCTATCGATGGGGTGGATGTAGATCAGTTTGTTGCGCTGGCGAACGAAGGCATAGTTCGCGGGGATGGCTATACCGATGACTCACGTTATTGGGCACATGTGGGTTGGTTGGCAAAGGTTGCTGATATAGAACCAAGAGCCCAGGTATATTCATATGTGATCGGCGCCAAACCCAAAGAAGTCATTTTTATAGGAAGTATTGGCGCGGTTGCCAGCCCACCTTGGGGAGCTTTATTCAAAGAATCGTACATCAGCGATGGAGAAGGAAATGCCAATATGCTCACCGGCCTTGATCATATCGGCTCTACTACTGAAATTTATCTGGATAAGTTTGGCAGTTGGATTTCTGGCTGGGGTCCCATCGTCAATTCAAAAGGCGAAAAGGTGGGAGCAATTGGCGTTGATTTCCAAGCTGACTATGTTAGAGAAGTCCAGCAGGGTATCATCGATAGCATGCTTTTCGCTTTTACAGTTACCTACATCATCCTTTTTTTTCTCGTGTACATCATTTCCCGGCTCTTTACACGACCGATTGTGACTATCACCCGCATTGCCCGGCATATTGGTGAAGGAAATTACAATCAAGATTTGACCAGCTTAACCAAAGGTAGTTTCCACGATGAAATCAGTTCCCTGGCGGATGTGTTTGAAATCATGGTTGAAAAAGTCCGCCAACGCGAGCAGAGCTTGATCCACCAGGTACAGGAATTAAAAATCCAGATTGATGAAACCAAGGCTCAGCAGCAAATTGGAGAAATTGTCGATTCTGAATTCTTCCAGACCCTGAGGGAAAAAGCTAGAAAGATGCGTGGCGAGCGTGGACAAGGGTGATCGATTTAAACCCATGGCGATTGCGCAGAGTACTATCAAAAGCCGCTTTGCTGTGTGCAAGGTAAAAGAGCCACCCATAAGTTTATTATCTGTATCTTCTCATTAAATTGGGGCAGTGCAAAATTGCGTCAACTTAAAGGTAT
>CAZHWV010000178.1:0-7657 GCA_964536185.1 uncultured Anaerolinea sp.
GGTGTATTTTGGGAACTTGTGATCTAATGGCGCCACCTGAATTTGAGCCAAACCTTGGCCATCTGGTCTCGTGCTGGTTGTATAGTACAGCCGAAAAGCGGCACTTTCAATTTTAGAATCAAAGCCCAATTCTTCAGCGCGTGCGCTACCTGGCTGGCCTTGACCCACAGGTTGCGGGCCAGGGTTTGATACCAGTTCACAGCCAGATCGCTTTGGAAGGCGGTGGTGGCAATCACCAGCCGCTTGGATGAGTCTGACATGGGATAAAGCCAGCTTTTTTTCATTACGCTGTGATGTTTTTCTGGCACTGCTGCCATTCCGGGTCGCGCGCATAGCCCAATTTATTAAACAGGGCTTGCATGGGGGCATTTTGCACGGCCGTGCAGGTCTTCAGCACCGGGTAGCCATGTTCCTGAGCGTAGGCAATGCCGCGCAACTGCATGGCCAGGCCAATCCCAAGCTGGCGGTATTCCCGGCGGACTCCCAACAACCCGCCTAGCAGCACGTCGCTGCCCGGGTGTGCGCCTAATTCGCGCAGGCCGACATATTCATCCCCGCGCAGGGTGACAAAATAGGCATCCGGCAGAATAGTTGGGTCTTGCAAACCCCAGGTGACCCACTCATCGAAGCCAGGCGTCTCGATTTCGTTTTCTTCCTGGGGGACATCTGCCGTGCATTCCCAATACAGGTGGTAGAGTTTCTGGTCACGCTGTGGGTCGGATTCCAGTTCGCTCAGGGTTTTGATGACAAAGCGCTGTTCACGCAGTTTTGCTTCCATCCCAGCATAGGGGCTGGAGTCGAAGGTCGCAACATCCAAATGGACGGGCGTCTCGCGGAAGGCTTCGAAAAAACCCCGTTTTTCGAGAAAGGCAAACCCATGGGGCAGGTTGGCAAAGGTATTGGCGCGCAGCACTCGCGGGTCGAATTCATGCAGGGCGTCCAGCACCTGATCGTACAGCGCCGAGCCAATTCCCCGGCGCTGATATTCAGGGTAAATCTCAACATTGACGTAAAAGCGTTGGGGGTGGTAATCATCGGCGCTTTGGCCGTAGGAAGCAAAACCAACAGGCCTATCATCCATCAGGGCAATCCAGCGCTGGGATTTGCATTTTGGGTTGCGATTCTGGTCAGCTTCCGACCAGGCTTCGGGGGTGTGCGGCCATTCCGGCCAGACAATTTGTTGGCTGTTGTGAATATCTACCAGCGCGGGGTAATCGGCGGGGTTGAAATCTCGAATTTTCATTATCTTCCTTGGTTGTTACGGCACTGGTTGCCAGGCGGGTGTCCAATTTTGTGCGCCGATGGCAGTCAACGGTCGCAATTGGCTGCCATCGGCAGCGATGATGTAAATCTCAGTCTGCTGATTATCCCCGGCACTAAAGGCGATCCATTCCCCATCCGGCGACCAGACCGGGAAGCTGGCCTCGCCCGCCTGGTTGGTCAATTGCAGCTGGTTACCGCCATCCCAATTCATTACGTAGATTTCGGGGATGCCGTCACGGCGCGAGAAAAAGGCGATTTTGGTACCATCCGGCGACCATTTAGGCGCGCCATCCTGGACGGTGTTTTGGGTTAGCCGCTGCTGATGACTGCCATCAAAATTTATGACGTAAATCTCGTAATTGCCATCCCTTTTAGATTCAAAAGCAATCCGCTGCCCATCCGGCGACCACGAACTGATCCAATCCTCGCCAGGATGCTCAGTCAGCCGCCGAGGGTTGGAGCCGTCGCTCTTGGCGATGTAGACATCCCAATTGTTGCCGCGATTCGAGTCGAAGCTGATGAATTGTCCATCCGGCGACCAGGCTGGGAAACTTTCGCTGGTGTCTGGCGTCTCGGTTAGGCGACGCACATCGCTGCCATCGGCGTTCATCGTGTAAAGCTCGTCATTGCCATCCCGATTGGAGACAAAAACCAAGCGCGAACCGTCTGGCGACCAAGCCGGGGAGATGTCCATCGCATCGTTATTGGTCAGTTGGCGCAGGTTGCTGCCGTCAATGTTGACGAGCCAGATTTCGAAATCGCCATCCAGGTCGGAAGCGTAAGCAATTGTCCCAGAGACGCTGCTGGCGCTACCGGGCGCGGGCAGCCAGGCCGGAGACAAATCCTGCGTCAGCGATTCCGTCAGGCGAGTTGGCTCGCTGCCATCGGCGTTCATTGCATAGATTTCATAATTTCCATCGCGGTTCGACGAAAAGGCAATCTGCTTGCCATCCGGTGACCAGGCTGGTTGCATGTCATTTGTGGTCGTGTTCGTCAGCCGTTGGGCATTTTGTCCATCAGCAGCCATGCTGTAGATTTGGAAGGCCCCATCGTTTTTGGCGGAAAAAGCTTTTTTTATGGTGTAGTTAGGGTCTCCATCGCGATTGGAGAAAAAAACGATATTTTTGCCATCCGGCGACCAGCTTGGCCCGGCATCGATGAGTTGATTGTCGGTGAGCTGGCGCAGGTTCGACCCATCCGCGTTAATCAGGTAGATTTCGGTCGTGCTCGGGTCATTGTAACTGGCTGAGCCGGTTAGATCACCCATTTGCGAGTCAAAAGCAATTTGCTTGCCATTAGGCGACCAGGCAATTTTCCAAACGCACTCTTTTGGATCTTTCGTCAACTGCCGCAAATCACTGGCGACTGGTTGGGGGTCATTGGAGATGCGGATGACCCACAGGTTGCCGTTCCGAGAAAATGCTATCTGCGCGCCATCCGGCGACCAGGTGGGGTTGTAATCGAGGTCGCCATGGGTCAGGCGAACCTTATTTTTCCCATCGGCGCCGACAATATACATGGACCAATCGGAATCACCGTGATGCACGATATAGACCAGGCGTTTTCTATCCGGCGACCAGGAAAAGGTCGCCGCATTCGACATACCCGGAATTGACTGTAGATTGCCTCCATCAGCCTGCATGACCTTGATTTCCGACGTTTCGCTGCTGGGATTAAAAGCAAAGAACGCTATGGCGTTCGCGGCGAATACCGGGGCGGTGTCGATGGGAACCAAGGTGTCCGTAGGAGGAACCGGCGTGGCTGTGACTGGGATGGGTGTGTTGGTAGATGAAACCGGCGTAGCCCCGGCAGCAATGGGTGTGATCGGTGCCGTTGGGGCGCAACTCACGAGCAAAAAGGAGATGGTCACAATAATCAGGATTAGGCGAGAGAGGGTTAACATGTTTTTTCCTTGAGGTGACAATCTATCAAGATGGTTCGGCGCACTTCCAGCCAACGCAATTATTTCCCGGCGCGGAGTTCTTTCTCCATCGTGACGAACTCGCTGACCGTGGTCATCCCAACCTTTTGATAGAGCTTGGTCGCGCCGGTAACATTGGCGGCGTCCACGCCCAGGCCGATGGTTTTGGTACCGCGCTGATAGAACTCACCAAACGAGCGATGGAGCAAGGCCAATCCAAGCTTTTTGGCGCGCCAGGCCGGGCGGACGGCCAGGATGTGAATCCAGCCAATGCCCATCTTAAACTGGTTGATCGAAAAACCCGCCACTTCGTCCCCATCCCAGATCACCATCCACAGGCTGGGGTCGTATTCGGGGTTCTCAAAGGTGAAGTAGGAAAACTCGTCAAAGCTCAGTTGGTGGCTGCCCCAGTTTCCGAGAAAGGCTTCATTGCGCGCCTGCCAGATAGCCGTGGCGTGTTCATCCTTGATGAAGGGGCGGAATTCCAGCCCATCCGGCAGCACCGGTGCGAGGGGAGTAGCCTCAAGCTCAATGCCCATCCGCCAGTGATAGCGCACCGGGATGTAACCGACCTGCGCCAGGATAGCTTTGCCAGCCTCGTCTTTGTTATCCAACGCCACGCGGATGAAGACACGCTGCTCGGGCGCGACCAACGGAACATGCTGGGCCTGGACGCGGTTTTCCAGCGCGTCCAGCAGGGCAGTTTCCACACCATGGCCTTTAAATTGTGGATGAACGTAGATGTCACCGCTCATCTCGCTGTGTTCGTCGACATCAAAGACCGCGCCATACCCGACTAGATTTCCTGCATCGGTCTGGATGATGAAAGCATCCTGTTCCGGATCGAATCCTTCGTAATCCCATTCATTTTCCAGGTCTTCGGAAGTGACGGCGGTGCTGGTATCGCCTTCGGCTGCGCAAATCTCGTAAATGAGCTGCACGATGGCGTTCAGATCAGCGCGTTGGACGGAGCGGAGAGTCAGGGTGGCGTTGAGAGTGATTGGGGATGATGTTTGGGATGGCATAACTTTTTCCTGTTTGAAGGTTTTTCCATGGCGCAAAGATACCCCTCCGCCAGGGGAGGTGTCATCACCAAGTGGGTGACGCAGGTGGGTGATTCGCAATTTAGCAGACAGTCTAACCCATTCTGAAAATGTAGACACCCTACCAGGGTATTGAATCTCAACAAAAAAGAACCGAGGATGCCGTTCGCTTGGAAAATTAAACCGATGAAACCAAAACGCTGGGACAGGCTATTTCATTCGGTCAGCCAGGGCGGCCTTGACGACTTCGCTTGCCTGGAAAATGCCGTGAAATTTGATGGATTCAATCACTTCGCACGCCAACTCCGGGGGAATGTCGTTGCCCAGGTGAAGGAAACCGATCAGTTTAATCTCAAGCTTCTTCCCTTTCAATTTGAGCTTTTCCAGGTCGGATCGGTCATACACCAGTACACCGATCACATACGAATGACGGGTCACTGATTGCTGGATTTCCAGATTATGCCTGTCTAATTGGTTGCGGATGGCAGTGCGGATGAAGTCGGTGCGGTTGGAGTACAGACTTTCCTGCACCAACAGGTCAACTTTGCCGAGATCTACGGCAGCCATATTGATGGTAATTTTTTCAGTTTCAGGCATGGGATTGCTCCTTATCATAATGGGAAGACTGCAAGTCTTCTAGAATTTTCTGGTGTGCGTATCAAGACGAGTCATGAAGGCTGCTCAACAGGTGTCTGATTTACCCGTGCTAGTCATCAGGAGCCGGCATTTATCCTTTTGCGTGACGTCAGCATCAAAGAGATAAATTTGAATAGTGGGGGTGGGCATTTTCCTCCAATACCATCCGCGTGGATGGTAAATACATTTCATATTGCGTATTATATTCAAATTACCCTATTTGTCAAGGAAATACATCCGATAAACATCCATGCGGATGTTTATCGGATGTATTATCCCCGCAATGTGAGAATCCCATTCTCTGGTAGGGTGAAAAACAGTTCCAGAGTAGCAAAACTTTATTTAAGATTGAGCGTATACCTGCAATATAATCAAAAAATTAGGAGAAAACGGATGTCATCACAACGCAATGCGGGTACGCTCATAGTTGGCGCTCTATTGATCGGTTTCGGGCTATTAGCCCTGGCAGGACAGGTCTTCCGCGGCTTGCATTTTTGGAGCATCTTCTGGCCTTTCATCATTATCGGACTGGGTGCGATGTTTTTTGTCGGCATGTTCGCAGGCGGAAAGTCAGTTACTGGATTGGCGATCCCTGCCACGATTATCACTGCTATTGGGCTGATCCTGTTCTACCAGAATCTAACCGGGCACTGGGAGAGTTGGTCTTACGTCTGGACGGTCATATTGATTTCGGTTGGGCTTGGAATTTTCATTATGGGCGCTTATGGCGGAGTTGAACAGCAGCGGAAAACCGGGTTGGGCGTGATGCGCGTCGGCTTGATCCTGTTCATCCTGTTCGGTGCATTCTTCGAGTTGATCTTCTCTGCAGGTGAAAACTTTGGCTTGCGTCAGGTAGTCTTCCCAGTGGCGCTCATTCTGCTGGGCTCATATCTCATCTTCAAACGCTTGCAGCCATCTCAGCCTGGGATGATTGCAAACGACGTATCTACAACAAATAAATCGGAGGGAATATAATGAAAAAGAAAGAGCATTCAATCTTTTGGCCTCTGGTGCTGATCGCCACGGGTGTGATCTGGCTGTTGAACGGCATGGGAATTATCCCAACGGCCAACCTGTGGGCATTGACTCACCTACTGCCCTTTATTTTGATCGGGCTTGGACTGGGCTTGATCCTGCGTTCATATTTGCGTTTCGCCAGCATGCTTGTTTCATTACTCATCGTTGGCGGCGCAATGCTGGCGATCGTATTCGCCCCGCAATTGGGCTGGGATGACGGTTCCCCCATGGGCTGGATTATCGGGTCAGGTGATATTGGCGGCGGAGTGGCAGGCTCGGGCGTGATCAAGACCGAAACGCGAAAAATCTCAGGCTTTGAGTCTGTCTCGATGGAATATCCAGCTGAGGTGATTATCCGTCAGGGCAAAACCGAATCTGTGAGTTTGCAGGGTGATGAAATTGCCTTGCCGCAAATTCTGACAGAGGTCAAGGCCGGCATTCTATCTATCAGCGCCAGCGAAGAAAATTGGAATAAACTTGTAAACCCCGATAGGGCCGTGCAAATTGTTATCACTGTCAAGGATTTGAATCAAGTGGTTTTCTCAAGTGCCGGTACGCTTCTGGTTGAGGGACTGAAGACCGATTCGCTTGCCTTAGTTTTGAGCGGCGCGGGCGAGATGACCCTATCTAATCTAGAAGTTGACCGTCTTGTTGTCACCTTGAGTGGCGCCGGCAATGTCCAGGCTGACGGCGTGGCTGATAATTTGCTTGTTCACATTAGCGGCTTTGGTGATTTTGATGGCGGCGACTTGCACAGCCAGACCGCCGAAGTGCATGTCAGTGGCGCAGGCAGTGCCACCGTATGGGCAGACGAGAAAATGGATGCTTCCGTGAGCGGCGTTGGAGATGTGAATTACTATGGCAGACCCTCTGTTCTGAAGCAGATCAGCGGCGTGGGCAACGTGGACAGTTTAGGCGCGAAGTAGGAAGATTTATAAAAGAGCCGCTTCCCTAAAATCGGGAAGCGGCTCTTTTTGGTTAATTCAGAAGATACAGGATCATGAGCTTATCAGCTTGCGGTGATTCGTCCATGCTGCCGCCAAACATGGTTATTGGAATGGTGGTCATGGGTTGATTTTACTCGCTGGCCTGGTTTTTAATGATCCATTGAATAGGATGATTGCGGCAATATAAGCCACGGCTGACAGGCCGAGAAAAAATCCCTGGAGAAAGTCAGTAGCCGATGTAGGCGGGATGTTTTTGAGAGAAGAAACTGTCAGGGTGCAGATGAAACCGGCAATTTGGCAAAGTCCGCCAAACTGAAGCAGCTTGTTTCGCATCATGCAATTTCTCCCGAACGAACCAAAAATAGTGTTCCGCTGGTGAAGGTCAACCCGAAACCGATAAAACCAAGCAGCATACTGAGCGGTAGGATTTCGAGCGCCATCAGAATGGGGATTGTCAGCCCAGTAAGGAAAATGATCGCGCAGATCCATAAGTCCTTTCGCTGAATTTCGATGTAAATCCGTGGAAAGCGGAAAGAACGATAAGTGCGACGAGGGAAGGTGATAGAGTGGGTAGCCATATAAATTCCTTTGAAAAAGAACCATCGTTTCGATGCTTTTATTGTAAGCGCTTGACACATCCAATACACGACCCTGCGGCAGGTTTTGATCCCCTACTTGAGAGGGGTTCTTGAACAGTAGGGGATTTCTGCGAAAATTTTGCTAAGGGCTTTTTCGCAGTGAAACCAAAGGTCAACAGCCGCCGCGGTAGGTCCGTGGGTAGGTCGTAGCTATAATATATCCACTCAAAATCAGTGTTGAGCTCACGGAAG
>CAZHWV010000179.1:0-7299 GCA_964536185.1 uncultured Anaerolinea sp.
TATCACAATGTGCTTATGTCACCCTATCCTCTTTTTTAAAATGGCCAAAGTCCAGGATTTAATAAAGGCGCTGAGTTTTATACCAAAATCGGCTAAAATCAAAGTATGTCTGAACGACTCTCCCTGTATGTCCAGCGCGATAGTAAATTGCACCGCCTGAACCCACTTACCAAGTTGACATTAACCTTTGCCATTATTTTGACTGGTTTTATCAGCCCCTGGTATTGGTCAGCCCTGTTGTTAATATTCACAGCCATCATCCCACTCAGCTTTGTTGGAAAAGTTCAGCGAGAATATTTTTGGACAGCCCTGAAACTATTAGTGCCCGTGGCCGGTTTTATTTTTGTCATGCAAACTTTCTTCCTGCCGCTTGGAACCATGGAAATATTCAGGTGGTGGATATTTCACCCTACATATGAAAGTCTTTCGCAAGGGTTTTTAACAGCTATGCGCATTTTCGCCATGGTTTCATCGTTCATCCTGTTTCTGCTAAGCACGCACCCGGGTGAAATGATGAGCGATCTCACCCGGCGTGGATTGCCCGGCCAATTTGCTTATGTCATCGTTTCTACGCTCCAGATCATCCCCCAGATGCAGGCCAAAGCACAGACCATCATTGCCGCCCAGCGCTCACGTGGACTGGACACGGAAGGCACATTTACCAAGCGCATTGGGGCGTTGATTCCGCTGGTTGGTCCGCTCGTCTTTGGTTCGCTGGTTGAAGTGGAGGAACGAGCTATCGCGATCGAAGCACGTGGATTTACCTCAACCCGAAAGAAAACTTTCTTGCGTGAAATTCCGGATACACCTACGGATAGAATTCTACGCTGGTCCCTGGTGGCATTCGTATTCCTGATCATTGTGGCAAAATTATGGCGATAGTCAATCTTCAGAATGTTAGCTACAAGTATCCCCTGACCGACTTAGCAGTGCTGAAGAATATCAACTTGCATGTGAATGAGGGAGAGTTTTTGGCCATCATCGGGCCGAACGGCGCTGGCAAGTCCACGTTGTGCTACGCGATCTCCGGATTCATCCCCCATTTTTTCAAGGGAGAGCTTGAAGGCGCCATTGAAGTGGCGGGAGTAAATTCGCAAAAGACCACGCTAAGCGAGTGGGTCATGAACGTGGGGCTGGTTTTTCAGAACCCGTTCAACCAGATGACAGGCGCAAAATATACCGTTTATGAAGAATTAGCTTTTGGCTTGGAAAATATGGGCGTCCCAGCTCGTGAAATGAAGGCGCGAGTGGAAGAAGCCATGTCTTTGACCGGGATCTCTCAACTGGCCGAGCGCTCACCCTATTCACTCTCGGGCGGGCAACAGCAACGTGTGGCGTTGACCTCCATCCTGGTAATGCAACCCAAGGTACTGGTGCTTGATGAACCTACCAGCCAGCTTGATCCAATCGGTACCCGAGAGGTATTCGCTGTAATCCGCGAGATGAGCAAGCGTGGCATGACGGTCATCCTGGTGGAGCACAAAGTCGAATGGATCGCTTCCTTTGCTGACCGGCTGGTTGCCCTGCACGCCGGCGAGATCGTCCTTGAGGGCACCCCCGATGCTGTTTTGACAGCGCCAGAGCTAGCCTCAAAGGGATTTGGACTTTCACGCTATACCCAGGCAGCCCAGGCTGCCAAAGAAACCGGGTTATGGCCCGATGATAGACGTTTACCGGTCACGCTGAACGAAGCGGTTGCAGGTTTTGAATCTTAACCGTATTTCGATGGCTGGCACAGGTTGTTGGACATGTGGAAGATGAGGTAAACAAATTCAAATCCATGCGAATTAATATCAGTGACCTCCACCATATATATCCCGGCGGCATAGAAGCGCTGAGCGGGATTTCGCTGAGTTTTGAGCCAGGTGAGCAAGTTGCCATCGTTGGGCAGAATGGCGCAGGTAAAACAACGCTGGTCAAGCATTTGAATGGTTTGCTGCAACCCACGAAAGGTGATGTTTTTATTGGCGATTTGAATACACGCGCCGTCACGGTGGCAAAGCTGGCAACCCGGGTTGGTTATGTATTTCAAAACCCGGATGAGCAGCTTTTCTGCAAAACCGTTGAGGTAGAGGTGGCTTTTGGACCAAAGAACCTGGGTTTTGATACCCAAAAAATTGGGCAGTTGGTAAATGATGCGCTCAGCCTGACGGAGCTCAACCAAATGCGCACTAGCAACCCGTACGATCTATCCCCCACCTGGCGAAAGATGGTTGCATTGGCCTCCATCATCTCAATGGATACGCCGGTCGTAATTTTTGATGAGCCAACTACAGGCCAGGATGCTGCCAATGTGGCGCGTATCGCCAACGTAATTGCCCATCTGCGCGAGCGTGGAAAGACAGTTATTACCATCACGCATGATATTGACTTCTGCGCCGAGAATTTTGAACGTGTCGTTGCCCTCTTACAGGGTAAGATTTTGCTGGATGGTTCCGCCCACGAGGTTCTGGGTCAGGCAGAAATCCTGGCACAGACATATGTCGATCCGCCTCAATTGACGCGCCTGGGCAAGCGACTTGGGCTTCCTGAAACCGTGCGCAACCAAAAAGAATTCCTGGAAGCCTATAGGTTGAGAGTCAGACCGAGTGATCCCCCATATAAATAAGGCGCAAGATTTTCAGGTCATCATAATTGACAGCACCATTCAACCTATCAAATACCGGTTTAAGAAATTCAATACCCAGCTGATCGAAAGCCTCAAAAACGGCTTGTTGCATGAGAGGGGTCGAGGCTGCCAACGATTGAAGCTCTTGGGGCTTTCTCAACATGTTTCCCTCGGATAAAAATTTCACAAGATGGTCGATAATGGTGTTGAGTGTGACCCCATAGCGTTCTGCCAGTTGCTGAAGGCTCTCTCCCTCATTATACGCGTTGCCAACTGCAACATATCTCGGAGTCGCGCCGCTGTTTTTGGTTTTATTTGCATTCCTGGCTGATTTCGTGAGCGGGGCGCTGCGCTGCTTTTCTTGAATGCCATGCTTCTTGCAATAACTCTTGATCAACTTCAGGAATTCATCCCCAAATTGGCGCGCCTTTACCTGGCCGATGCCGCTGATATTGAGCAGGCTTGCATGCGTCTGGGGGGTATATGCAGCCATTTCCACCAGCGTCCGATCTGAGAAGACAACATAAGGGGGCACACCGGCGGCGTCGGCCAGTTCTTTACGCCTGGCGCGCAAGATGGCGAACAAGGCATGGTTGTATTCCAATTCCGCCTTGTTGGCTTTTTGAGGGGCGCGTTCCTCCACTTCCTGTAATTGTCCTGAAATTTTGGTGCGGTTTCGGAGCATTTCCATAGCTTTGGAAGTGAGGCTAAGCGTGTGGAATTCGCCATCCTGGTTGAGATAGCCCATTTGCGCGAGCTGGCGAGCCAGGTGCATCCACTGTTTTTGATTAAGTTCCAGTCCAATACCGTAGGTAGACAATTTTTCGTGTTCGTACTTGAGCACTTTTTCTTTTTTCGAACCCAGTAAGACATCGACAACGTGCCCGGCGCCGAAGCGTTCGCCGGTGCGCTTGACACAGGAGAGAAATTTCTGGGCAGGAACAGTGATATCTTCAAGAATGGGAGGCTCGGCGTTGCAGTTATCACAGTTCTTGCAATTTGAAACTGAGTACGCCTCGCCAAAATACGTCAGCAAGGGACGGCGACGGCAGTTCGCCTGGTCCTCGGCATAGCTCACCATGGCATCCAGATGCTTGCTGGCTACACGGCGTTCTTCACCTTCTTTTTGGTCGATGAAATACTTCAGCTTGGCAACATCCGCATAACTGTATAACAGCAAGCAGTGAGCGGGCAGGCCATCGCGCCCGGCACGGCCAATCTCCTGGTAGTAGCTCTCCACACTTTTGGGCAAATCATAGTGAATGACAAAACGCACATTTGGCTTATTGATACCCATTCCGAAGGCGATTGTGGCGACGATGATCTGTATGTCATCGCGGATGAAGTCTTCCTGATTGCGGTGGCGCTGGGCATCCTCCAATCCGGCGTGATACGCGCGGACGGAATATCCCTTGCGAGCCAGCCCTTCGCTCAACTCATCGACCTGTTTGCGCGAAAAACAATAAATGATGCCCGATTGGTCCTTGAAGCGTTTCAGAAAGTTGGTAGTCTGGATCGCAGGATCGCTTTTCGGGATGACCTCGATATACAGGTTATCGCGATTGAAGCTGGCAACGAACTCATTAGAGGCGCTAAAACCCAGGCTGGATTTTATATCTACGCGAACTCTTGGGGTAGCTGTGGCTGTCAAGGCCAGGCAAACAGCTTGCGGAAAGCGGCGGCGCACATCCACCAGTTGGCGATATTCAGGTCGAAAATCATGGCCCCATTCTGAGATGCAGTGGGCTTCGTCGATGGTAATACAATCGACCTTGACTTTCGAAAGCAGGTCAAAAATTCGGGGGGTAAGCAGGGTTTCCGGAGCCACGTAGAGCAGTTTTGTCTCCCCACGCTGCACATGTAGCATGTTTTGCTGGTAGGCTTCGGGTGAAAGCGTGCTATTAAGATACAAAGCCGGGACGCCGACTGCGCGCATTTGCTCGACCTGGTCTTTCATCAGCGCAATAAGCGGCGAGACAACCACGGTCAAACCTTCGAAAAGCAGCGCCGGAATCTGGTAACACAGGGATTTTCCGCCGCCGGTGGGCATGACAGCCAGGGAATCGCATTTATTGAGCACATTTTCGATCACCTCGCGCTGCAGAGGACGAAAAGTATCATAACCAAAAATGTCTTTGAGGATTTTTTCAGGTGTGGATGGCATGGGTTTTCCGTAGTGAAACAGCCCCACTCAGGTTTCCCAGATCAGTTTCGGGGCGGTCTGTCAGGCAAATACATGGGGCATCGCCTGGTTCTTAAAATTATACAGTAAAGCAGCCGCACAGCCTGTGTTCTCGCATAGATTGAGCATGAATCACATTCTCGAAAAAATTAGACAAAAATCGGAGAATTGCATATTTCTAATACCCTTAACGAGTTTTTCTGTAAGGCTGCACTGTGGATAGCTTCTGTTTGCCGCCATGATTATTTTGGAGCTTGAGTACCAGCCAGTAAACTGTGAGAAAAATCACCGAAAGGGCTGTGCCTCGGTATAAAAGTTGCATTGAAAGCAGCGGCGCATCCGTGCCAGCATAGAGTCCATGCAAAGTGATGCCCACATAGCCGAGCAAACTGATGATTAGGATGAATCGAAAGATAATGAGCAACCAGGTCGAAAACGGGATTAAGTATACGACTGGAGGCGAAAAACAAGTCAGCAAGGTGGCACAGGACTGGGACTTTCGAGCGTGGATTGGATCGGAAGAGCACATGCCGGAGATGTACGCATGGAAAGCGCCCCTGGAACCGGTACAACCCTTTGAAGTGAGATTCAAGATTACCAGTTAGTTGTTGGGCAAGGTTTTGTTTTCCGATCAGTTTTTCAGGTTATGAGGAGGGGGCTTCCCTGTGACCCAGCAAAGTGGGCAGAAAAACCACTCTACCTACGGACAATGGTACCCACCAACCAACCCGTCGCCAACGGTACGGTGAGGTTCTGAAGCTTCCACGAGGAAATCTGTAACGTCGGTGGATGGTTTTGGATATCATTTTTCTGGTTACCTTCGATCAGGTCAAATTTCACTGGCCCAAACATGAATAAAAATGGGGCTATTTTATCTTTTCCGCCCCTGTTTCTTGGTGCTGACACTATAGCTTAATCGCGAAGTTCCAATAAATTCATCCTTTGAATCCAGGTCTTTGCGCATTCTTTACACCAAAGGCCAGGACCGGTGGAATTCCAGTGCTCGAAGAAACCAGCAAGAGGGTTGTGGCTTCGGTTAGTTGACAGCATCATGCTTCCTCTATAAAATGAAAATGATGCAGAGTGTAAAATGATTTTACGTTTCTCAATGCTTTGACAGGCAAAAGTATCATGACTGGTAATCATCCGAATATCATCATCCAAATGCAGGATGTTGTTAAAACATATGGCACGGATGATGTTCCATTTGCCGCGCTCAACCATGTCAATATCGACATTAAACAAGGTGAATTTCTTGGGATTACAGGCAAATCAGGCGCGGGGAAAACGACACTGCTCAATATGATTTCTGGGGTGAGCAAATTGACTTCCGGGAAAATCCTCTTTCATTGGATTGGGCACGAATCTTCCTCCCCGTCAATCCCGATCACTTCCCTGAATGAAGACAAACTGGCTCTATGGCGGGGTGAAAATCTCGGGATTATTTATCAATCTTTCGAGTTGATGCCCACCCTCAGTTTGGTGGAGAACGTCATGCTGCCGCCTGATTTTTTAGGCTCCTATCAGCCGCTCACCAGCAAAAAACGAGCCCTCGAATTGTTAGATTTGGTGGAAATCGTTGATCATGCTTACAAAATCCCAGCGCATATTTCCGGTGGACAAAAACAGCGCGTTGCCATTGCGCGGGCTTTGGTGAACGACCCGCACCTGATCATCGCGGATGAACCGACCGGTAACCTGGATTCACGGGCGGCAGACAACGTTCTTAACCTATTCCAAAACCTGGCTAGTCGCGGAAAAACCATCCTGATTGTTACCCACGACCCATCCATTACCGAAAGAACTGATCAGACGATCATTCTTTCGGATGGTGAAATCATCGATCAGACCATAGCTCGCGCCTTACCCTTCCTGACCCATCCACAGATGTTAGCAGCAACGAGACAGGCAAAGAAACAGAAAGTCGCTCCGGGGGCGATGATTCTCCAGCAAGGGGAATCGGTTGAACATTTCTTTATGATCGTATCCGGAGAAGTAGAAATTATCGTTAAAAGTGAACAAACCAAAGAAATGCGCCTGGCGCGTTTGGGACACGGACAATTTTTCGGTGAAGTCGAATTAACCCAGGGCGGTCGTTCAATGGCCCAGGTTCAGGGTGCGGGCAGCGGCGCAGAATTGGCGCTCTTACCCAAGGAGCTATTTTACGAACTCATCGACGGTTCTGCCCTGACCCGCCAGACCATTCACGCAGTAGCCGCCACCCGGCTTGCTGAAAGTAGAAGAAGAAAGAGCGATCACTGAAACCTGAGCTTAAACCAAATGTTCTAAAACCGCGTTGGAGTAAAGTCTTCTCTGACTTGTGGAATGACAAAACCCGCACCTGGCTGGTAGTTGCTTCCATCTCTGTCGGGGTATTTGCGATTGGAATGATTATCAGCGCCTATGTGATCCTGGGAGAAGATATTAATCGCAGCTATGCAGCTATCAACCCGCCCAATATCGAAATCTGGACGGATGCCTTTGATAAAGACCTGGTGCGAGCAGTGCA